>JAFEGQ010000192.1 GCA_018239785.1 Verrucomicrobiota bacterium | reverse complement strand
TCGCATACGCTCCCCCTCCGAGGACGCGATTTTAGGCAGCGAGATGAGGCCTTTCTTCTCATAGCCTATTCTGCTCCAATGCGCGCAAGCGCAAGAGCAGCCCGAGACTTCTACCTTACTTACTTTTATGCCAAGTGCCAGCCACCTAATCTTGACAACTGACATGATTGAATTTCGAAAGAGGTCTACTTAAAATAGAACGAGTTAAAAATCTATCATCGTGCTAATGATAAAAATCAGCTGATCTTTCACTAGATGAAGGAAAGATAGAGCTTCTTTCCTTGTGTTAAGGAAACGTAGGAATGGAGGAGAGCTCTTGAAGCGGGGATGAGGGAATTAAAAATTGATGGGGAGATCATCACCCTGGATTCTTACTTGAGAGAAGGGATCAAGCTAGGAGATGCTAATTCATCTATGAATCATCAATACTTTTAATAAATAAATAGATTTTCTAAGTTAATTAAGTGTTTTGGCATGCGTCTTGCAATTCTTCTTGTATAAGGTAACAAGGAGATCGCTATGGCTACAAAGCTGCATCAGGCCAATTCCCCTAAGATTCTCACCGCAGAGGGGTGGAGACGCGCCATTTTTCAGCAAACAGGGAAGATGATCGTCTTTACCGCAGTGCCCCATGAAAAAACAAAGGCAGAATCTGAGGATAAAAAATCTTCACGTTGAGTATACCAGTTGAATGGTAAGTCGCTGTGATTTCAATAGTTGCTTTACACCTACGTCGACGACAGATGGTCTACAGTCCATAGGCGAGTACGGTGCGATCCTCATCGCTGTTCTCTGTTTGCGAATGGCGCTCCTGCTGTTCAACGCGCTTTTGCCAATGACCCAGAAGGTTTAAATAGGTATTTGTCGATCAAGAAGTTATTCCTTACTTTTTGAGAAAAAACCCCTAATTTCCTTGCGTTATTTTGATTGCAGTTGCATCCTTCCCTCAAAAAGGAGAGTGCTATGTCTGGCGTTGAGATCAAGTTAGTTGGGGGGTTCAAAATGGAGGCAAAAAGCCCAATCGCCTCTAAAACAATCATGATCGATGCTCCCAAGCAAATGGGAGGAGAGGGGACCGATATGTCACCGACTGACCTCCTTGCAGCAAGCTTAGGCAGCTGCATGATTACACTTATGCAGATGAAGGCCAAAAGCTTAAAAATTGACATCCAAGGAGCTAGAGCTGAAGTGGATAAGACGATGGTCCTTTCCCCCGTGATGAAGGTGACCGCTTTTCATATCCACCTTCACCTGCCCGCTGTCGAAGAGCAGCATCGCGCTCCCTTAGAAGCTGCGGCTCTTCACTGCCCCGTCCATACGGCTTTAGACCCCAAGATCAAGCAGGATATCCACTTCCATTGGGCTTAAATATTGTTGCCGTTGTGCAAGCGCGGGTGGGATCGACCCGTTTGCCTGGCAAGGTCCTCAAAGAGGTCGCAGGCAAAAGCCTGCTTGCCCACTTGCTCGAGACGCTCGCTTTGGTCCCTTCTCTCGATGAGGTGATTGTTGCCACGACGGAAGAGCCCGAAGATGACCTGATCGCCGAGCGTTTCGAGAAGGTCTATCGGGGGAGTCAAACCGATGTCCTGGCTCGCACCTATGGCGCGGCAAAGGGAGCCGATGTGGTAGTGCGGATCACCTCCGATTGCCCGTTGATCGATCCTCAACTGGTGGAGTTGGTGATTCAAGCGTTTTTAGAGGCTAAGGTCGATGCCATGAGCACAGGGTTGGAGCGGTGGCTACCTCGGGGAATGGATGTCGAGGTGTTTAGTTATCAGGCCCTTGAAAGAGCTTACCTGGAAGCCAAAGAGTTAGATGAAAGAGAGCATGTGACCCTCTACTTCTATCGCCACCCAGAAAAATTTCGTTTGGGCCGCTTTCGGTACCGTTTGACGGTCGATACGACAGAGGATTTGTCTCTGATCGCACAGTTAATCAAGGCCCGAGGGGAAGACCGCTCTTTTGGCCGTTTATTGCAGCTGCTCGCTCGCCACCCCGATTGGGCCAAGCTCAATGGGTCCATTGAACAAAAGCAGGTCTAAGATGGTGTCCGTTTTTGCGATAAAACAAGTCGAACAAAGAGTGAAAATTGGGGGAATCAAAGTCGAAATTCCAGAAGAACCACTTCGCTCTTTTTCCCTTCCCCGGATCCATGCTATGAGAAAGAGAGGAAAGGTGAGCAATGGAAAAAGTATTAGTGGGAGTGAGAGTGTCTTCTAAAAAACCCAAAGTGCAAACACGGGGTCTATTAGTCGATTTTGATGGGACCCTTGTCGATAGCGTGGCTCCCTTGAAGCGGTTATTCCTCAATTTTTTAGCGGCGCAGGGACTTAAAGGGGGAGCGGACGAGTTTGACAGACTCAATGGGATGGCCATTCGGGAAGTGCTTCCTCTGCTGCGCGAAAAATATGCTCTTCCATGGAGCGACGAGGAGTTGTGGTTGCGTTATCGAGATCACATCCATCAGATCTACTGTAACGAGGTCAAACCCTTTGCTGGTGCTCGAGAATTTCTCGAGGGGGCGGCTCAAAGGGGGCTACGCGTCGCCATTGTCACCTCTTCGATGGCAGAATTTGTAAAAAGTTTTTTAGTTAAGTATGATTTAGATCGCTTGGTCGATTGTGTGATCACTTCCGAAAGGGTAGTCCGCTCCAAGCCAGATCCGGCGATCTATCAGCTCGCTGTGGCGGAGTTGGGCTTTCTCCCCTCTGAATTTATTGCGATCGAAGATTCTGTGAGCGGTTTAAAGTCGGCATTGGCAGCGGGAGTGCCCACTTTGGCGTTGTTGCGAGAGCGGATGACCTTAAATCTCCCCTCAGGAGTGATGGCAACGGTGACCACTTTCGAAGAGGTCCTTGAATTCTCCCAAAGACGCTAGGTGCAGCGAAAAAGGGATCACCTGCTCTTGATGGGTTTTTAAAAATTTTTTTATATCGTTTTTGGAAATCCATCGGAGTTGCTGATATTCTCCGTTGCCTTGCAAGGGTTTTTCTAAAAAGAGACGGATTTCGGCGCACAATTCATAGAGCTTAGATTCTTTGTCAAAAATCAATGCTCTCAAACGGATCGATTGAATTTCTGCGGCTGAAATCCCTGTTTCTTCCCCTAATTCCTTTGTAAAACATCTGTCAATGATCACCAGGTCCCCAATTTGAGCCTCTGGATCGACGCCGCCTGAGGGGACAAACTCATACGCGTTTGGGTAAGCAGAGACATGAGAGGCTCGCTGCCCCATCAAAATTTTATCCTCTGTTGTTGTCAGGCCGCTAATGGATAAGATTTTTATGCTTAAGAGATCTGCAAGGTGAGGATCCCGTAATTGAGATAAATAAAATTTGTAGTCAATGAATTCGCCGATGATTTTGCCAGGTTCAATGGAGACAACATTAAAGATCTTTCCATTGTGTAGATGGGGAGCGCGGCGCTCCATCTCATCTTTCCAGATGTTTTCGACGAATAAGTTCTCTCGGTCCGATAGCTTAAAGCCTCGCGCATGGGGGAGTACTTCGACTTCAAAAGTAGGAGCGAGGGGGATGGCGTGGTAATTATGCGCCAATCCAATCCTCTTTTTGAATTCCCTCCCCTGCTGGAATGGGGCGAGTGGCGTGCCTGCCGCTCACTTGGGCGATGTATTTGGGGTGGATCCCCAAGGGCTGCTTGCCAGGTCTCAGGATCGCGATATTTAAGTCTTCCTTTAAGAGTTCCCCTTTTTGGATCTCTTTGAGAGCTTGGATGCCTCTTCGGGCAAAGCTTCTTAATTCCTCTTCACAGGAATCGATGATTTTGATTGGCGACCCGAGCATCTGTTCTGTGAGGCGGATGCTCTTGACCATCTCTTTGAGCTGAACGGGAGTGATCGCAAAAGCGTGATCTGGTCCTGGAAGTGAGTTGTGAATTGTGAAGTGTTTTTCGATGACAGTGGCGCCTAGCGCTACAGCCGCTACAGGGGATTCAATAGGATGGCGACTATGATCTGAGAGTCCGACTTGGGTCTTAAAGCGTTGCTTGAGCCAGGGGATGGTGCGCAAGTGGAGCGCTCGCCCTTCAGTGGGGTACTTGGCGGTACATTGAAGCAGCGTCAGCGCTTCTCCGCCAGCTTCGTAAAACGTATTGACCGCCCAGGCGATCTCTTGTTCTGTGGCAGCTCCCGTCGATAAAAGAAGAGGTTTTTTTGAGCGCGCTGCTAACTGCAGCAAATGAATATGGCCAATCTCATAGGAAGCTATCTTATGGACGGAGACATAGGGGTCGATAGCTTTAAAATCTGCGGGGGAAAAAGAGGAGCACATGAACTGAATGCCGCAACGTTGACACTCCTCTGCCAGGAGTGGGACCATTTCATAGGGCATCGCGAGATCTTGAAAAATCTCTTCCATTTCTTTTTGGATGCCCGCTTCTGAGAGGTAGTCGCTCACTCCAGCGTGGGGTGCATAAATTGTCTCTGGGCGGAAGAGCTGAAATTTGATCGCATTAGCCTTTGCTTCGGCCGCAAGTTCAATCATCGCTTTTGCCATCGCTACATCGCGCGCATAGGATCCCATGCGCCAGTTCGAGCCTGCTTCGGCAATGATGAAAACAGATTGCCCATCACAAGGAGCTTCTGGAGTCAAGGCCATCAAGTAACAGCAGATGGCCACCTGTTCGCTCGTCTCTTCCACGATTTTCAGGTGATCGGGCAACTTGGTAAAACCGACACTCTCAAAGAGATGTTTAGAGGGGAGATTTTCCCTTTTCACTTCGGCATAGAGGTCTTGGTAGCCTTGCTGCTTGAGCCATGCTTGCAGGGCTTTTAAACTTTTTTTGCCAATTCCTTGTCGCCGATATTCTGGGGCGACGTTGATCGAAATATCGCAGCATTTTCGGTGCAATCCTTGAGGATGAGCGATGGGTTTAAAGCGCAAAAAAGCGACCCTCTGACCCCCTACGAGGACAAAAAGGGGGGGGAGGTCGGGGAAGACAAAGTAATCTCTCTGAAATTCTTCAAAAAAATAATTATCTATTTTAGGGGTGCTATGGAAAGACATGCGCAACGTGTGAGGATCATTGCGCCACTGCATGATGAGCTTGCCATGGCTTTCAAGGGGTCTAACACATTCGAAAGAGATTTCATCCTCTTGACTACTCATAGCCATATCATGGCGGTTTTCCTTGAATTCGTCCATGGACCTACTTACAATCCCCGGTATGAAAAGACGGCTTCCTATCGGAATTAGCGACTTCAAAAAAGTCATCATTGGAGATTACGCCTATGTCGACAAAAGTCTCTTTATCGAAGAGATTGTGGAAAAAGGGACCCAAGTCGCGCTGATCCCTCGCCCGCGCCGTTTCGGCAAAACGTTAAACCTTTCAATGTTGCGCTACTTCTTTGAAAAAGGGAAAGAAGACACGAGCTATTTATTCAAAAAATTGAAGATCTGGAAGCTCAAAAAATATAGGGCGCTGCAAGGACAATTTCCCGTCATTTTTCTGACCCTGAAAGATGTGAAACATGCCTCTTGGGAAGAAGCGTTTAAGGTCCTATGCTCCCTCATCGCACAAGAGCTTGAGAGACATCGTTATCTCTTAGAAAATGATGTGCTAACAGCTAAGGAAAAAGAGCTCTATGCCAAAATTGTTTCCGAAGAGGCCGATAAAACTCTCATCGAGCAGAGTCTCCGTTTACTGACAGAATGGCTACATCGCTATCACCGCATCCCCGTTATCTTGCTTATTGACGAGTATGATACTCCAGTTCATGCCGCTTACCTTGGAAAATACTACAAAATTTTTATCGATTTCATGCGCAACTGGCTATCAGCTGCTCTTAAAGACAATCTCTCTCTCGAGAGAGGCGTCCTTACAGGCATCCTCCGCATCGCCAAGGAAAGCATTTTTTCTGGGTTAAATAGTGTCAGCACCTTTACGATTTTGAGCGAAGGTTTTAGAGATAAATTTGGCCTCTTGGAATCGGAGGTCGATGAGCTTTTAACGCATTATAACCTGCACAGGCAGCTCCCTGAGTTTAGACAGTGGTATGACGGCTATCGGGTTGGATCGTGCGCCGGGCTCTACAACCCCTGGTCTGTTCTAAAAAGCATCGCAGAAGAGGGTGCGCTAGCCCCTTTCTGGGTAAACACAAGTGATAATGCTTTAACGAAGCATCTCATTGCTCAAGGAACTGATGACCTGAAAGCAGACCTTGAGGACCTCTTAAGAGGTGGAGTGATCGAAAGGACCATTGAGGAAGGAATCGTATTCTCTCATCTCGAACAAAATTCCACCGCCATCTGGTCACTGCTCCTCTATAGCGGCTATTTGACCCTCGATGCAACTCCCTCTTATGGCATCCCATGCCGGTTAAGAATTCCCAATGTTGAGGTGAGAGAGCTCTACAAAAGTATGGTTGTGGAGTGGTTCATGATGAGCATTCATGAATATAAATATAAGATGCTCTTGAGCAGTTTGGTGCAAGGCGATATCGATACCTTTTCGCAAATTTTTAGAGAATTTATGTTCTCTTCTGTGAGCGTTTTTGACGTCCCTGCAGAGGATTCGGAGAAAATCTATCACGCCTTTGTTTTGGGAATGCTGATCGGCTTGAATTCTCAATACGAAGTGAAATCGAACCGAGAAAGTGGTCTTGGAAGATATGATGTGATGCTGATTCCGAAAAATAAGAGCGATCTTGGCATCATCATGGAGTTTAAAAAAATCGGCCGTTTCGAGAAAACCGATTTAGAAGCAGCGGTTGCCTCGGCCCTTCAACAGATCGAAGCCAAGCAATACGCTCAAGAACTGCTCGATCGAGGCGTCCAGCGTATCTTATATCTCGCCTTTGCCTTTGAAGGTAAAGAGGTTCTCATCCGCTCAAAATTTAGATAAAATACGCAAATCAGCGATTGTTTTTTATATTTGCACTTGCTAAAATGAGAACATGAACAATTGTCGAAGAACCGAACGTCCTGGTTGTGTGAACTGTATGAGCTGGACAGCCTCTTGGACGCTTGGCTCCATGGGCACTTGTTTAGTGGTCTTAGGGGGGATTGGAGTTGCTAGCTTTATCCATGGTCGTTTTGGAAAAGTCGCTAAACAGCTCACCTCCAAAGAGATGGTTGTAGGTGTGGCCTTTAGCGCGGGTGTCGTCGCTACAGGCCTCTTATCTCGACAGGTTGCAACTTGGCTTGATCCTTCCAAAGAGGAACCCCCTTCTTCTCCTAAGAAGGAGTTCAAGATGTTCGGTAATTTCAAAGACTCGGGGATGTCACATCTTGAATTCATTGAGGCTGTAAAAAACACTTCGAAATTGATTTTCCTGGATGTCGAGGGTTTTCTTGAGTCTTTAAAGGAAGAGGAGAAACAAGAGCGGATTCATCAGTTGATTCAAGCCATTGCTGGCTGCCCTGATATCCTTTTTCTTACATTGCGAAGCGATAAAGACCAAGCTGTCTTTTTAAACATGCAGGTCGTGAAAGAAGCGCTTCCCGATGAAAGCTCAGAACAATATAAAAAATATTATAGTTTGACTCGCCCTTATCTCGAAGCCTCTTGGTTTGAAGGAAAGAAGCCTCAAGAAATCGCCGTTGAAATTTTAGAAAGATGTTGTGAGGAATCGGACCTCTCGATCCACCCCAATTTTGTTCCCAAACTCGAGCAGGCTATTCAGGCTATTGAGGAGCCCTCAAAGCGTTTGCCGCAAGAAGAGTCACGTACAGAAAGGCTTCCTCCCCCTGCCTTCCCAAAACCTTCGATGAAGGGGAGAAGAGCTCTCGAAGTTGGAGCCATAGTGAGTGGGATTCTTTTAATGGCTGCTGCTTTTTACCTCGACAAGCAAAAGCGATCAAAAGGTGTGGTCACGGCGAGTATTTTAGGAAGCCAAACCTTGTTAGTAGGAGGCGTCTTTTCTTGGCGCATCTCTCTTCCTAAGAGCACATCTCTTGAGCGGCTCGTCCAATATCTGCCTGCGATTGATCCTGACGATGCTGCAAAAATAGAGACTTTGTATGTTCGCAGTCTTGCCTTGGATCTTCGGATTGCCGACACTTGGAAGCGAAAAAAGGGAGAACAGTACCTAGAGGATCTTCTTCTCGTGATCCGCTCTTGCCCCAATTTAAAGGTCGTTCATTTAGATGATGTCTTCGATCTTGCGAAAGGAGTGCCGACCGACAAGGTAGTCAGAAAGGTGGTGGACGCATTAGACAACTCCTCTGTCACATCCGTGTTCGTCTCGGGATCGCAAGGAGAATCGGTCTTCCTCAACCCCTCAGAGATGAAAGGCATCTTAAATGACGAGGCGCTATTCAAGAGATACAGCAAACTCCTCCACACCTTCGAAGCCTCTTGGCATGAAGAGACACCTCCTCTTGAACTTGCTCTACAGATGTTCAAAGGTTTGAAACATGGGAAGATCTGTGTCAAGCAGCAGCCCAAGTTACCAGCACAAGAGAAGATTATCATTTTTGGGGCGAAGGTAAAAACTTGGTCAGAAGGCGATAAAGTCTCTTTGAGCCAAGAGGAGCAAGCGGTGGCGATTTATATGACTCGGCTCCTGGAACGCCAGTTGAAAAGAGCCAAGTCAGGGGAGTCACTGACTCTCCAGCTCAAACCTCCAGAAAAGGATCTCAATCCTAAACTGCGACAAGCCATTGAAGCACTGAAAAACTAATATGCAAGCCTGTTGTCGTGGAAGGTCAGAGAATAACTCCTCCTCTTCTTGCCGATACGTTGTGAGCGATTTAGGGAATGCCTTAGTTTGTGTGGGAGTGTTTAGCGCCACCTTTCCCGTTTATTTCCGCTTTGGAAGCATCGCCAGGAAAATCACTAACGCCCAAATGCTAGGGGGCATTGCGTGCTCCACCACCTTCGTTGCATTGGGAATTCTCCGCTCAAAAGCGATTCGAGAGGCAAGGGAATCCAGAGAGGAATGTCGGAAAGAATTTAATGAAAAATTTCTTGGGGCTAAGGATTTTAAAAATTCAGGTGGGAATAGGAGTGAATTTATAGAGAAAATTCGCTCGAGCCCTTCACTGAGCATGGTGGATCTCGGCAATTTTTTTGAGGTTTTTGAAGAAGAAGAAGAGAAAGAGCAGGTCATTCGAAAACTCATTCAAGCGTTAGCGGCCTCTTCTGTAGAAATACTTTATTTTTTGGGTAGCACGGAGCAAGCTTTTTTGAATGCCCAGACTGTCAAAGAGGCTCTTCCTAATGAACACTCACAAGAATTTAAAAAATATCAGGATTTGATTCGCTCTTACATTGACATTTCTTGGTTTGAAGAACTCTCTCCCAAGGAGTTCGCGATAGAAATTTTGGAACGGCTCTCCAATGAGTCAAGTGTGTCCGTCGCACCCAATTGCACTGCAAAGTTGGAAGAAGCGATTGAGGAGGTCAAAAAAATATTGCCTCCTCCAGAGAATATTCCCCCGCTTCGCAGGCAGCCTACTGTTTTTAGCCGCAATAAGCCGCGGCTAACGGTGAGAAGAGCTTTTGAAATCGGGAGCATTGTAACGGGGGTGCTCTTCAGTATTGCTGCGTTTTATGCGGGAAAACAGAAACAATCGAGACCTCTTATGCTCGCAAGTATCGGGGGAGATCTCTTGGCACTCGGTGGTGCATTGTCTTGGGGGATGACAAATAGTAAGAGGTGCGACTTAACACCCCCTCTTGAGCGGGTGGTTCAACAGCTTCCCCACATCAATCCTGCAGATGCGGCTAAAATCCGTGGAAACATTTTTATTTCGATGCTTGAGGGGTATCTCAGAACTCACGATAACAACAAAAACGGGGCGAGGCGTTTAGAGGATCTTCTTCTTTTAATCCGTTCGTGCCCTAACCTGAGAAACATCCATCTCAACCACGTGTTTTCTCTCGCTGAGGGAGTTCCTGAAGACGAGGTGGTGAGACGGGTCGTTCAAGCTGTCGTTGATGCGTCCGTAAAGTCACTCACCGTTTCTTCTATCTTTGAGGAGAAGATCTTTCGCAACGCTGGAGAGATGAAGCGTATTTTAGGTAATGAGTTATTTGAGAAATATGAAAAAATTGATGTTGTTTTTGATTATCCTGAATGGGAAGCGGCCTCTCCTGGGCAGATCGCTGTAGAGGTGCTAACGTGCCTCAAAGACAATAGACCTTCTAGGAGTTACGAATGTTTTATCCCCAAGTTAGGTCCGGCAATAGAGTTTCTGAAATCTCTATACCCAAATAACCTGAAGAATTGGGATTTGGAGCGCGTCAAAGCCCCGGGGATCGACGATTTCAACCAACCCAATATTACTAATATTGAGCAGGTTGAGATCGTCGAACCCCGGGAGCTTTCACGCAGCTCCAAAACCAATTCTTCAGGTTATTTGGGTATAAATGCAAATTAAGAAGGTCGGTCTTCTTCAACTTCGATGCGGATGGGAGCGAGCTTTACAGGTTTGCTGAGCTTGATGGTGCCGTTGACGATCATCATCCCCGTAAGGATCAATCCAAGAGCCACATAAGTTGTCCAAGAGAGCTGTTCTCCCAGGAAAATGGCCCCCAGGATCGTCGAAAAAATTGGAAGCAGATAGTTGGACATTGCAAGATAGGTGGCTCCACTGTTTTTCAAAATCCGAAAGTAGAGGAAAAAAGCGGCAGCAGTGCCTATGCAGGCTAGGCCAAGGACAGCCCCCACCCCTTGCCAGGAGAGGGTGGTATTAGGGATAAAAGGATGGGTCACTAGGGCAAGAGGAATGAGACAGCAGCTGCTCGTCAACAGTTGGCAAGTAGGACCCACAAGAGGGGGGAGATCTTTCAGGTACTTGCGCCCATACACCATCCCTACTCCATAAGAAGTAGAAGCAATAGCAACCAGGGTGATCCCTAAGCCATTTCCTTCGATTTGAAAGGTGAGATGGGGGACTAAAATGAGGAGAAAGCCAGATAGCCCTAACCCCACGCCCAAAATTCTCGACAAAGTTAATCTTTCATCCGCTAATAAAAAATGGGCGAAAAGGGCTGCCGCAAGAGGGGTAGTGCCATTAATGACCCCCGCCATCGCACTGGAGATTCTCATCTCTCCAAACCCAAAGAGGACGAAGGGCAAAGAGGCCGAAAAGAACCCCATCACAAGAAAATGGAGCCAAATCTTGCCAAAGGGGGGGAGCTTTGTCCCTCGCAACTTGAGGAATGTCAATAAGATGCACGCTGCAATGCCGACGCGCGCTGCGACCATGGTGAAAGGAGAGAGCTCTTCAACAGCTAATTTGATAAAGAGGAAGGAGGGTCCCCAACAAACACCTAAAAGAATGACTTCTAATAATCTGCGGAAATTCATAGTTAATGCGCTCATACCCAAAGTCGTATGGGGTATTATAGATGCGTCGAAAACCTTATTGTACCTTACGAAAGAGTTATCGCCAAGAGGGGGCATTTTGCGCTATTATCGCCGCTATGAAGTGCAGTTCTCTAGGAACGCTTAAGTCTTTGACGGGGAAGTCTATCTATTTAGTGATGGCTCCCGACGCTTTAGACGTTAAGGAAGTTTTAGATGTCATTTGCGTAGGGGAAAGAATTTTCTTGGAAGGAGCTCGCCTGACGCCTGAGCGGTTAGCTGTTGAGCTTCAAACACCTTCTCTATTTTTTACACAAGAGACCATTATCGTGAGAGAGGTGGATAAGCTCGCCAGTACCACTTTGGAGTGGATCATCGATTATGCAGAGACTGCTAAGGGAAAACCTCTCGTTTTGCTCGCTACAGCTTTGCGGCCAGGGAAGCTGCAGCAGGCAGTTGGTTTGGGGGGCGTGGTTGTCGATTTGACGCAAGTGGCTCCCTGGGAGAAAGAGAGAAAGGCGCTGAGTTGGCTGAAAGAACAAGGGTTGGAGGATCTAGCAGCGCGCCTGTTGCTTAGTCGGGTAGGGGCTGAAAGGGCCCTTTTGTTGGGAGAGGTGGAAAAATTACGCACTTATGTCGGGGAAGGGTCCATTGCCGAATCAGCGGTTGCCGACCTCGCTGTGGGAATCCCCAACGAGGCGATCTGGGAGCTGGGCAAGGCTCTCCTTGCCCGAGATAACAAACACATCGTGCGCGTATGGCGCTCTTTGCGGGCCCAAGAGGTGGCTCCTATTGCAATTGTCGCAGCTCTTAAAGTGCAGATGCGTCGGGCTGAAAAACGGGGACTTCTCCTCGCTCTCTTTGAGACCGAGTTAAAGCTGAAAGAGGGGTATTTGGGAGAAGAACTATTAGAAACAGAGTTGGTAAAATGGGTAAGTTAATTTTACTCCCAAACTTGTTGGGAGAAGAAGGGATGCATTTGCTCCCCCCTGCTGTGGCAGAAGCAGCAGTGCAGCTAGATGGGTTGATCGGAGAAAATGAGCGGGCGGCAAGGCGGTTTTTGAGCCACTTTAAGACGAAAAAACCTGTACGAGACATCCCCATTGCCCTTTTCGATCAGGATCTAGAATTTTTGCTAGAGCCTGTGGAAAAAGGGGAGACGTGGGGGGTGATCAGCGATGCAGGTCTTCCTTGCCTTGCCGACCCTGGGTGTTATTTAGTCGCAAGGGCGCGGCAAAAGGGGATCCCCGTAGAGGGAATCTGTGGCCCTTCGAGTTTAGTGCTTGCTCTCATGCTTTGTGGATTGCCTACGCAGAAATTTCGTTTTTTGGGGTATTTAGAGAGAGACCGCTCGGTAAAAGAGCTCGAAATCGGGGAGACGGTGGTTTTTATCGAGACCCCCTATCGCAATGGCGCGACGCTCGAAGCGTTGTTGAAGAATTTGCAGCCGCGGACACAACTAGGGGTTGCAGTAGATCTCACGCAGCCGACGCAAGAGGTGATTACAGGGACGATTGAAGAATGGCGCAAACGAGAATTGCCGAACCTCGATAAGAGGCCCGCTATTTTTTTGGTTTGGTCTCCGATAAGTAAGGAGAAAATTTTGCCGCAAGATTCTCCTCGTCGGTATAAAGGTGCTCCAAAGCCGCGAGGTCGCCGCTAACTTGCTCGCGCACATCGGGTCGGCTAAAGAGCTTTTGGATCGCTGCGCGCGCTTGCTCGATCTCCCGTTGATTGCTCTCTTTGAGTTTCTTGGTGTAGGAGGATATCTCTGCCTTTCCCTTTTTTTTCTGAAAGTGAAGGGTGGCTTCCATCGTGGTGTGTTGCAGCTTGTTGCGCAGCTGATCGATGAAGGTGATCCCTAGTTTTTCGCAGAGCACTTCGGTGATCAAAGGCAGAGAGTAGCGCTCGTCGAGTTGGTTGATCCGGTGGGTGAGGACCTCGCAGACTTCGGGGTCGAGGTGGTGAGCAGGAGAGTTGGGATTGCGCACATTGAACTCATTTTTTGCTTGAGCGAGAAGTTGATTGATCGAAAGGGAGGCTTCGGTAGCGATCCGTTGCACAGCGGGGACATTGCGCGATTTCAATTCGATCGCCGTTTCAAACGCCTCTTTGAGAGCATTGGAGATGTCTTCTTTAAGAAAACGGGAAAATTCAGCAACTTTTCGTTTTTTTGAATCACTTCCTTGCAAGATCGATTCAATTTGGTGACGCAGTTCGGAGAGGATCGCATCCAAGTGGCTATCTGGACTGAACTTGATACCCCGTCCAGCTGCAGCCCGTTTAAGCTGCACCTTGACCTCTTCGACCAATTTGTCCAGGTGCGGTTGCTTCAAGGCATTGCGCAAAGCGGGATGATTTTCGTTAATTGGCGCAATGACCCTTGCAGCGATATCTGGCAACAGCCGATGCAGCAATGTCTCTTCTTCTTCCTCTCGCATGCACTTATACCCAAATAACCCGAAGAATTGGATTTGGATCTGCGTGAAAGCTCCCGCGGTTTGACGATCTTAACCAGCCCAATATTACTAATATTGAGATGGTTAAGATCGCCAAACCGCGGGGCTTTAACCCGTTCCAAATCCAATTGTTCAGGTTGTTTGGGTATATGATATACAATCGGGGCATGCTTCATCAACTGTTGCTTCCTAAGCGCGCGCATCAATGTGCTGCCTGTGGCCTTTCTTTCGCAGTGGGCTCTTATTTGACCAGCTGCCTCAAAGAGGGGGAAAAGGAGACTTATGAGCGCAAAGATCTATGCTCTTCTTGCGTTTCTCAAGAGCTTTTATCTCAGGAGTGGGTGGCTGTTTGGCGCAGCCCAGTCCCTCCTCCTCAGAGCAAACCGAAAAAAAACGAGGTGATGAGTGGAAGAGAGCGGGCTTTAGCTTTACTGCGGGGGCTCTGCGAAAAAAATGAGGTCGAAAAGGCCTACTTGCTCGCCCTTTACCTTGAACGGCGCAAGGTGTTGCAGAAGGTGACGGGGAGAAGGGGAGACTTGATACTTTACCGCTTAATTGCAGGAGAGCAGCTTTACGTGGTCCCTAAGCTCGAGCGCTTAAACGACCGGGAAAAAAAGGAAAAAGAGTTGTTGGAGGCGCTTTTTGCGACTCGTTGAAGAGTTTTTAGCCTACCTTGCTTGTGAAAAAGGGCTGACGCGCAACACGTTAGAGGCCTATGAGCGGGATTTGCGCCGTTTTGTGGAAACAGTTCCTCAGCCGTTGCAAACGACCAGCCAAGATCTCATCGCCCATTTTACCCATTTAAAAGCGCGTGGCCTTGCAAGCAGCAGTCTTTGTCGGGCGTTGATCGCCATTAAGGTCTTTTTCCGTTTTCTTGTCCGCGAGGGAAAGCTGCAGGACAATCCGGCGAAGCTTCTCGATACTCCCAAGCTTTGGCAACTCATCCCCGAGGTGCTCTCTTATGCCGAAGTGGAGAGATTATTAGCGACCCCAGATCCTACAACGCTTCTTGGCGCAAGAGATGCAGCGATTTTAGAGCTCTTGTATGCGAGTGGATTGCGCGTTTCTGAGCTCTGTGCTTTAGGAATTCACTCCATTGATGAGGAAGCTGTACGTGTGGTGGGGAAGGGGGGCAAAGAGCGAGTGGTGCCGGTGGGCATGAAAGCTCAGCAAGCTCTTGACCACTATCTCCTTTGCCATCGAGGAGATCACCCGGGCCCCCTCTTTTTGAGTGTCCGGGGCAAACCGATCGATCGGGTTGCTGTTTGGGAGAGGATCAAGTTCTATGGGGCCAAGGCTGCGATTGTAAAGAATATTTCTCCTCATACGTTGCGCCACTCTTTTGCGACCCATCTTCTCGAAGGGGGAGCAGATTTGCGCCTCATCCAGGAGATGCTAGGGCATAGCAGCATCGGGACGACCGATCGCTATACCCATGTGAGTTCAAGCCGCCTCCAAGAGGCCTTTTCACGTCACAGTCCATCAAGGAGAATCGATGTACCAAAATAGCAACCTCAAACCTTCTTTTGTCAAATTTTTAGCGAAGCTGAGCAGCGCTCCTTCTCGGCCTACCGACTTTTCAGTGGCTGAGAGGAGAAAGCTTGCTTTAGAGAGGAGCTACGTTCCTGAAGAGCAGCAAGAAAAAGTGGGGAGAATCTACAAAAGAGCGATTTCCACACTTCATGGGACGGTTCCTTTAACCCTTTTCGTCCCTGAAGGGGAGGGCCCTTTTCCCATTCTCCTCTATTTTCACGGCGGGGGATTCGTTTTTGGCTCGACGCAATCTTCTGCTCCCTTCTGTCGCAAGTTAGCGCGCAGGACTCCTTGTCTCGTTGTCTCCGTCGATTATCACTTAAGTCCAGAATTTCCCTATCCAGCAGCTGTGGATGATGCTTACGCAGCCCTTCAGTGGGCAGCCAAGCATGGAGGGGAGTATGGAGGAGATATCACGCAAATTGGCGTCTGTGGGGAGAGCGCTGGGGGGACTTTAGCAATGGTCACTTGTTTAAGAGCGCGCGATGAAAGAGGTCCAACGATTGCTTATCAAGCCCTTTTCTATCCAGTAGCTAGCTTTGAATTGAAAGATGCGCCTCCCGTATTGGATCAACATTATCTGACTCCAGAGGGGTTGAGGTGGTGTCGAGATCACTACCTTTCCCATGTGTCACAGGCGAAAGAACCTAACTGTTCTCCCTTGCTCGCTGACGATCTCACAAGGCTCCCTCGCGCACTTGTGGTGGTCGCGCAGCACGATTGCTTAACAGCACAGGCCCTTGAGTATGCGCAGCGCCTTGAACAAGTGGAGATTCTATTCTGTGAGGGGATGATCCATAACTTCCTTCAGTTCCCTTTTGACGTCGAAGGGCGAGAGGAGATCATTGATGCCATCTGTAGTTTTTGTAGAACGCGCTTCATATGAGGGTCACTTTGACTAAGAGGGATATCAGAGGGGGCGAACCAGCCAATGCGATGAAATTCCCCTTCGTCGTAAGTGTAACGGGTTCTTCAGGACTCCATAAATCCCTCTCCACCTGGGTGCCATGTGTTGAGTTCATGAGAAAAGGTGGCTTGAGAATTTATTCGATGTTCTATGAACCAATACAACATCCCCACGATGGAGACGGTTCCCGTCAGGAGGCGAATAGGTCGGCTAGCAAGGATATTGAATGAAGAGCTCTCGATGATCGAGTAGTCGCGCAATAGCCCTAAGCCGAACAAAACGGAGCTCCCTCCAATGACAAGATCAGTTGTGGAATAATCTCTTGATATACATTGCATATTGACCTCGAAATAAGTTGCTATTTTACTGGAAACTACAATTTTAAATCAAAGGGTTTTTAGTTAAAAGAATGGAGTTGCTTCTGCGCATACCACTTAGAATTTTCTAGTTGAAGAAGAGCGGCTCTAATACACTGTTTAGAATATTCTTTACGATCGATTTTACCCCTTGTTAGGACTCCGATCAGTCCCTCAGTGGAGCCTATTTTCGCATTATGGCTGATCCCAGAAGCGAGGCACGCTTGCGTCAGATCCAACTTTTTTTCGAGAATCAACTCCAAAATTTGCGGGGGGAGTTCAAAACAGGTGGCAAGTCCTATGAAGGAATTTTCTCCATCATAAATGGAGCAGGCAGATGTATGTAAAAACCCCGTTGTCACTTCAGGAGCTTCCATAAGGCCGCTTTCGATGCCAAAGCTAAACTTACAAGACACACATTGATGAAAAGCATTGCGAGCCCGGTTTTTAGCTCCCTGAATCGTCTCGTGCAGTGACAACGGCTGGTCGGCAACGTCGGAGTGCGCAGCGATAGACATCACTTTTGTGTTTGAAAACTCTGGAGAATCCATGAGGATCTCTTTCACAGCCAATACTTTAGCTTCATTTGTCGATCCGACAGCTACGATCATGTGACCACCTTGTTGAATTACATCGGCTCATGAGTTTCTATCAAAGTATGCGTTTTTTTATCTAGAGAATAAATTTTTCCAGATATTTTTTGGATTTCTTTCCCCAAGGTGTTTTGAAGATGAACAATAGTTGATAAAGCGAGCTCAGTTCTTTTTGAGAGGGCATGGGGATCTTGCGGTGGATAGGTCAGACAATGGACAGAATGGATTTGCTCCTCGATTTCATAGCCTAAGATGAGGTAAGTGTGCATTTCAGCATCCACCATATCTTCTCGCTCCTTGAAGGGAGATGTGAAATCCATTTTATAGTTAGGGGATTGATCGTCGATGAGTTTGCCAAAAGGGAGCTTGGTCCCTTGTTCCCATCGATTGAGCCACAGCCCAAGTTGCTTTTCTCTAATCAGTTTCAGAGGCAATCTCAAAGGGTGAATGGCACAAAAGACGTCCCAAGCTAAATGCGTTGTGGAATATGTGATAAATTCTTCGAAATTCTTTTCCATAAGAAGAAAAATCGTGCCAAATAATGAGTGCACGAGCTCTTGAGAGGCTCTAAAAGGAGAAGTGTGCTTCATTCTTTCGTGGATTAACGAATGGAGATCTCCTTTCAAGGAATAGAGTTTTTTGTGAATATATTCGTTGATGGAGAGAAGGTGCTTTTCCAACATCTTCTCACTTGCAACCCCCTCAAAATGGGGTTGGCTCAGCAGGTGAGGGATCTCGAGTTTTTCTTTTGTGAATCCAATATATTCAAAAAATAAATAATAAGATTCAACGCATTTAAAATTGCGACCGAAGAGAGTGATCAATGCGTCATAAAACCCTTCCCAGGTTTCAGGTCGATCGGTCAGAGCTCTAATCAATGGGTTATCTGGATAAATAAATTTCATACCATTAATATTGACATCTCAGGGATTGTGTGCAACAGTTCCTCCCTTAAAAACGGAGAGTCAAATGGAATTACTCGGACATCAACTCGTGGGATCAGGTGAGGAAAAAGTGTTGTTCCTCCACAATTGGATGAGCGATTCGACGAGTTATGATCCGTTACTCCCTTATCTAGACCTCGAGCGTTTCACGTGTCTCTTTGTAGATTTACGCGGATATGGTCGTTCAAAAGAATTGCGCGGCACCTATTCTGTGGAAGAGGCGAGTAGCGATGCGATTAAGCTTGCGAACGCTCTTGCCTGGGATCAGTTCCATATCGTAGGGCATTCGATGTCAGGGATGATTGCCCAAAGGATCGCTGTGGACCATGTTGCGCGCATTAAAAGCATTGTCGCTGTCACCCCTGCACCTCCTTGTGGAACTCCCGCTCCTCAAGAAGTAATGGATTTTTTGGAAGAAGCGGCATCGATGAACGACCATTATGCAAGCGAAGGGGTCCAGCGCCTCACAGGCTATCGCTACTGCCCCTATTTTGCGCAAAAGATGGTCAGCTATTGGCGCAAGTGTTCAACGGCTGAGGCGCGTGTGGGGTATTTGCATTTGTTTGCCAACACAGATTTTTCCCACTTAGTGCAGGGATTAACCACTTCCATGTTGGTGATTTTCGGGGAACATGATTTCACGGGCACAGAAGAGCTCATGCGCAAGACTTTCCTTAAGTGGTATCCCAATGCTCGGTTGGAGTGTTGTGAGGGGGCTGGTCACTTTCCTCCGCAAGAGACCCCTGTCTATTTGGCAAGCGCCATTGAAAAATTTATATGCCTAAAATAACAGTGTCAGTAATGCCGCAATGCCGAAGGCAACAATCATGATGCCAGCCACACGGTTGATCCAAAGCATCGTGTTTTGACTGATCTTTTTTCGGAAGAGAGTGACCCCTTCGCTGAGGAGCAGCCACCAGGTGGCCGACCCTAACAACACGCCAGCTACCAACAGAGCAGCTGGCAAGTAGCCATCTTGCGTGCTATACAACCCAAGACCGGCAAAAATCGCCAAAAAGGCAAAAATGGTCATCGGATTGGTAAGGGTGAGGAAGAAGGTGGAAACGAAGTCATGAAGAAGTGTTGTGTGGGGGATCTCCCGGGTTTTATCATGCACCTTTGCAAAAAACGTTCTCCATCCGAGGTAGAGGAGGAACCCTCCCCCTACCAATTGGAGCCAAAACTGTTCAGCGATGAGGAAGTTTGAGAGGAAAGTGAGGCCGAACGCGGCGATGATCGCATAGATGAGATCGGCAACAGCTGCTCCAAGCCCCGAAAACAGCCCAGAAAATCTCCCAAACTGCAAGGTTCTGCGAATGCAGAGAATCCCTATCGGCCCTACAGGAGCCGCAATGGCAAACCCGAGTATGATCCCCTTAAGAAAGAAGCTCATCGCACTTGGCAGCCATGATAAAATCGCTTTCCGATAGCCCATGGATTTTGTGGGTCCAGAATTGCAATTTCACTTTTCCATAAGCGAGAAAAATATCGGGATGGTGCCCTTCTTGTTCTGCAAGCTCTCCGACATGATTAGTAAATGTTAAAGCCTGCCGGAAATCGGGGAACCGATATTCCTTTTCCACACAACGCTCCTCGATGAGGCTCCAGCCATTGCCTAGACGTTTATAGAGGTCTGCAAGTTGTTGCCCTTTGAGAGGGGGCGTTCCCTTGCTACAGGGGACACATTTTTTGCTCGAAAGCTTGCATTTGGCATCCATAAGACCTCGTGGGTTTTTTGCTATTTTACGGGGCGGGAGTTTGAATGCAACAAACGCAAGGCTTTGACCTGCACGTTAGGAGCCAAGACATAGTCTTTGTCCCCAGGATAGATGACAGTAAGGGAGTCCAAGTGGAGCAGCTCGAGCGCCATTTTCATCGAAGGGGTTAATTTTGGTGCATCGCAGTACTTAAACTCAAAGCCCAGCCGTTTGCCCTCTTTGATCATGAAGAGATCGAGTTCCGATTGCCCGTGGATGCCCCAGTAAAAGCATTCTTCAGGAGCAGCTCCATAGAGCCGGATCACCTCTTCGACGGCAAAGCCTTCCCAAGAGGCGCCGAGTTTTGGATGGTGGAGGAGGGTTTTTTTATCGGGAATTTCGCAAAGAGCGTGGTAGATACCGCTATCTCGGAAATAGATTTTTGGTTTTTTGACTTGCCGTTTGCTGAGGTTTTCATACCAAGGGAGGAGCTGCCTGATCATGAAAGTCCCCGTCAAAATATCGAGGTAATGGCGGACAGTAGTGTCGGCAATGCCTAGCGATCTGCCAAGCTCTGAAGCATTAAAAGCCTGTCCATGACAATGGGTGAGCATTAACCAAAATCGCCTCAAGGCGACAGGAGCAATGCGCAAGCCTAGGTTGGGGATATCCCTTTCCAAGAAGGTGGAAATGTACTGTTTTCTCCAGTAAAAGCTCGCTTCAGCTGAAGAGGCGAGATAAGAGTTGGGGAAACCCCCTCGCATCCAAAGCTCTTCTGAGTAGTCCACCTCCTGGATGGAGAAGGGAGTGAGTTCAATAGAGGCAATCCTTCCCGCTAATGTTTCTGAAGATTGTCGAATGAGCTCTCGTGAAGCGCTTCCTAAGATCAGAAAACGCTGCCGAGAGTCGGGTTGATCAACTAAGACCCTTAGGAGGGGAAAAAGGTTAGGCATGCGTTGAATCTCATCGAGGACGATCAGCCCCTCAAGAGGAGCTAAGGCTGTCTTAGGATTTTCTAAAATTGCAAGATCTGTGGGGTCTTCGAGATCAAAAAAGTGGGAGGTTTTCTCCAGGTGGTCCTCTTGGATATAGAGGCGCGAGAGGGTCGTTTTGCCACATTGCCTTGGACCTAGCAGTGCAACTACAGGGTGAGTGGCGAACGCAGAGAGAATTTGATGCGTGAAAAAAGGACGCTTCATCACAAGCCTTAGAGTGAGCTATCTTCATTTTAGGATATAGATAAAGATAAGTCCATGAAAACTCGGTGTCTACCACCGAGTTTTCATGAAAATAGAGGTAAAATGAAAAATATATTATGATATAAGCTTATGGAAATCAATAGGATGCAAGATCTTATGAAATCTCGGTGGCAGACAGCGAGTTTTCATGGAGAGTTACCCGATCAGCACAACGTCGGCGAGGACGGGCATGTGATCAGAGGGAAACTCCCCATCGACACGCGCTGGATCGACAGCGTGAATGAGGACCATGACATCGACAGAAGCATAAATGTGGTCGAGGGTCACTCCTGGAGTGCCCGTCCCCTTAAAGGGGGTAATGTCGCTGGAATTTGCATTCGTAAAGGTGGACAAAGGGCCTAAAGTCCCAATGAAGGCGAAGTCTTTTGTGTCCAATAGCCCCACCAAGGGGAACTTGCGCTCGAGGTAGGAGCCATCGTGAAAGGGGAGGCCAGCCATGTCTAGGCGAGCGGGGAAGGTATTGAAATCGCCACAGAGGAGGACCGTTCCTTTAATCGTCGGGATTTTTTCGATAATTTTATTAACACTGTAGGCTCTCGAGTCGGCACTTCCAAAGCTCAAATGGCAGTTGCCGAGGGTGAACTTCTTTCCGGTCAGCCGATCTTCTAAGGTGACAAGGGTGAGGGTGTGCTGCTTGTCAAAAGGATCGGGGCTCGGAGCCTCTGGAGTGGGGCTCATCCATAAGATCTCTTGATTTAAGCACTCAAAGCGCCCTTTGCGGTAAAAAATACCGTTCTGTTGACCAGCCTCTTTCCCATCAAACTCTCCGACGCCGACAAACAGGTAGGTATCTTTAACAGCCTCTTCAAGTTGCGCTCTTTGATGGGACATGAGCTCCTGCACTGCAATCAGATCGGGCTCGGCCCACCCGATGTATTCGACAATGCGCGGTAGGCGGTGTTCCCAAAAATGCTTAGGATCGAGCTTGGCATTGATGAGGGGGATATCCATGAGCATGTTCCAGCTCATGGCCCTGATTTTTTCAGGGGCAGAGCTCAAAAGGCTCTTCCTGAATTCAACTTCTTCCATCGAAAAACGGGAGGTGTCAATGGACTCCTCCTTTTCATAGTGATCCATTTGGGAGACGATGCTGTGTTCCACCTTGGCGCCGAGGCAAGAGGCGTAAACTGCAGTGAGAGCTATGAGAAGATGAGGGATTTTTGTCACTTGAGCTTCTCTTTCAACATTTCGTTGACGAGAGCAGGAGAGGCTTTTCCTTGCGTTGCCTTCATCACTTGTCCGACCAAAAAGCCAAAAGCGCGCTCTTTGCCGGCTTTAAAATCTTCGACCGACTGTTGTTGCTCTGTGAGCACTTTCTCGATGATCTGCTCAAGAGCGTCGCTTGTGGCAACGGGTTGGTAAAGGTGGGGGTTCAAGGCGATGATATCGCGCGGAGAAGTTCCTGGCTTTTTCAGCATTTCATCGGCAAGATCTTTCGCTAATTTTCCCGTGATGGTTCCATCCAGGATGAAATTCACGAGCTGTGCGACATCTTTAGGGGGGATCCCCACTTCCAATAGCGTTTTGCCGCTTTCTTTGAGTCTCCCCGCAAACTCGCCGGTGATCCAGTTGCAGACGTGGCGGGGATGGTGAGAGATCTGGAGCGCCTCTTCAAAGTAGTCGGCAATTTTTTTGTCGATGGTGAGCAGGCTTGCAGCATATTCGGTGAGCCCTAGTTGCTCGACATAGCGCTTCGTCCGCTGGTAGGGGAGCTCAGGCAGAGCAGATCGAATGTCGTCGACCAGTTTTTGGGTGAGCACCAAGGGAGGTAAATCGGGTTCAGGGCAATAGCGGTAGTCATGTGCGTGCTCTTTTTTCCGCATGAGGGTGATCTGTTTTTTATCGGGGTCCCATCGATAGGTGGCCTGCTCGACAGTGCCGCCCCGCTCATATTCCCGAATTTGTCGCTTGACCTCAGCAACAGCAGCGAGCTCAATGGCCGCAAAAGAGTTCATATTTTTGATTTCCGTCTTGGTGCGGAGAGTGGTCTCTCCCGCAGGGCGCACCGAAATGTTGACGTCGCAGCGCAAAGAGCCCTCTTCCATGTTGCAATCTGAGGCGTCGAGATACTCCATGACCGCCTTGATCGCTTTGGCGTAGGCCACTGCTTCTTTAGGAGAGTGGATGCAAGGATCGCTCACAATTTCGAGCAAAGGGGCCCCTGCTCGGTTGTAGTCGACGCCGGCAAAGTTGGAAAAATGCTTGAGCATGCCAGCATCATCTTCGAGATGGGCGTGTTCGATGGAAAAAGTTTTGGGCTCCCCTTCGACATCTGTGATGATGGAACCGCCTACCATGATGGGGCGGTAAAATTGGGTGATTTGGAAGTTGCGGGGGGAGTCGGGGTAAAAATAGCTTTTGCGATCAAAGAGGCTGCAAAGATCGATCTTAGCCCCTATGGCACAGCCAAACTGGACCGCTTTTTTGACTGCCTCGAAGTTGATGACAGGAAGCGCTCCTGGCTGTCCTGTGCACACGACGGTGATATTGGTATTGGGTTCGTTGCCAAAGCGGTTAGCAGCTGTGGAAAAGAGTTTGGACTTGGTGTTGAGCTGCACATGGATCTCTAACCCTATGATGGTTTCCCACTTGCTCATTTGGCCACCTCAGGAATTGCATCGGTGTAACAATGGATCCGCTCGAAACTCTCTGCGATCCGCAGGAGCTGCACATCTCCTTGTTGCGGTCCTTGGAGTTGGAGGCCAATAGGGAGGTTCTCTTTGGAAAAACCTGCCGGTACACTCACTCCTGGGACTCCAACGAGGTTGGCGGAGACAGTGTAGATGTCTGCTAGATATTCTTGCATCGGATCGGCAAGGGCACCGATGAGGGGAGCTGGGGTGGGAGAAACGGGCATCGCGATGGCGTGGCACTTCGAAAAGGCGGCTGCGTAATCCCTTTGGAGGAGAGTGCGCACCTTTTGAGCTTTTCTATAGTAAGCATCTTGATAACCGGCACTGAGCACATAGGTGCCCAAAAGAATGCGCCGCTTGACCTCAGCTCCATACCCCTCTTCCTTGGAGAGAGTATAGATTTCTCGCAGGGTGTTGGCGCGAGGGGAGCGCTTACCGTAGCGAATGCCATCAAAACGGGCGAGATTTGTCGAAGCTTCTGCAGCAGCGAGGATGTAATAGACGGCTAAAGCGTACTTCAACATCGGCAGTTCGATAGGGACAATGGAGGCCCCTTGGTCGCGCAGCAGTTGGAGAGAGCGTTGGAAATTTTCTCCCACTTCGGGATCAATGCCCTCTAAGAAGTTAGAAAGAGCTCCGATCTTTATCCCTTTTAAATTCCCATCGAATTGCGTTAAGTAGGATTCTTGGGGGAGAGGTAAGCTCGTCGCATCTTGCGCATCGTGTCGTCCAATCACCTCCATCACCAGGCCGATATCTGAAACCCGGTTGGCAAAAGGGCCGATCTGATCGAGAGAAGAGCCAAACGCCACAAGTCCATAGCGAGAGACCCGTCCATAGGTGGGCTTATAGCCGACCACACCGCATAAAGAGGCGGGTTGACGGATCGAACCCCCTGTGTCTGAACCAAAGGCGATGGGGCAAAGGCGCGCTGAGACAACTGCTGCAGAGCCCCCCGAAGAGCCTCCGGGGATGCGCTCTAAATCCCAAGGATTGCGCGTCTTTTGGTACGCCGAATGGCCTGTGGTAGAACCCATTGCAAATTCGTCTAAATTCGTCTTCCCGATCAAGATCGCCCCCTCTTCTTCGAGGAGCTTTGTGAGTGTTGCATCAAAAGGAGCGCGGTAATTTTCTAGGAATTTTGAGCCGCAGGTCGTGAGCTCCCCTTGGATATGGATGTTGTCCTTGATCCCGATGGGAACCCCTGCGAGCTTTCCAAGAGGCTCCCCTCTAGAGCGCTTTTGATCGAGCGTTTGTGCTTGGCGCAAGGCCCTTTCGGGCAGGAGCTGGAGAAAGCCCCCAATTTTTGGATCGATCGCAGATACGCGCTCGAGAAAATGGCGCGCAATTTCCTCGGCAGAGGCGCCGCCTTTAAGAAACAGATCTCGCAGTTCGAGGGCGGAGAGTTTAAACATTTTGGATCACCGTAGGCACCCGTACAAGCCCTCCAATGTGGCTTGGAACGTTATCAAGGAAAGTTTTTGTATCGAGAGTGTTTGCCACGACATCCTCGCGCATCGGGCAGATGAGCCCTTCTGAGACCTGGTGGCAAGGGGGGACATTTTCAGTATCGATAGCTGCAAGTTGCTCGAAGTGGGCAACCATTTTATGGATTTGCGTAAAGAAACGCTCGATCTCATCTTCGGTACAATCGATGCAAGAAAGCTCTGTGAGATGAACAATCGTTTCGCGCTTAAGTTCCGGCATAGAGAAGAAAGGGTAGCAGAATGAGCTCAATAGCTCAAGTAAATATGAGCACCTGCATACCAGGTGTCTTTGAGATTTGTATAGACGATCCGCTTGTTCCATCGGTTATTGACTTTGATGAACGACCAAATCGTGGAGCCGACAAAGGTGTCGATTTTAAACAGAACAGAGGGTTGATAGGTGGCTCGCCCTTCGACACCCCACATTCGGTATTCGAGGAGCCCTTCAGGATCGGGGTCTGTGTCTTCAAGGCGCAGCCGTGTTCGATTGGGCCTCCCTGCGAGGGCGAGGCAGAAGGCGGGGTTCACTTGATAGACAATTTTCGTGTCGACCGGATAGACCGCATAGGCATGCCATCGGTCGTTAATTTTCCAGTCGATCCCAATGATGGGGCGGACAAACCCTTGGCGACGGCCAGCTTCCACATAGGTTCCCACATGGACCCCGACGTTTCTCCACCACTGATAGCGGCCCCAAAGAAGCCCTTCCATCATCCCATAGTGGCCAAGCTGCAGCCGGTAGAGCTGTTGCCACCAGCCAAGCCCCACTTGCCAGTACCAACAGTCGATGCAGCGGGTAAATGCGTAGGCGCCAAGGTAGAGCTCTTGGAAATGGCGGCTGTGCATATAAGGATTTTTTTTCCAATCGATGTCTGTCTCTCGAAACCCTATCGTGGGAGCTAAGCCTGTCAGGCACCCCGTGGGGGCAAGATAACCTAGCCTCACTTCCGCTTGCTGAAACCCAAAGCGCTCATTTTTTAAATGCTCATCGGCGATGCGGGCTCTCCCCGTATGCAGGAAAATGCCCCTGAGGTTCCAAGGGTGGAGGAAAGGATTGGGCCCCTCTGGAATAGGGCATCGCTTCGGCTCACAGCACCGCCCCATGTAAGGGGGGATGCAACAAGGAACTTTTTGATAGACGGGAAGAGGGGGCAACGGGACCCCTCCTTGCCCATCCCCAAAGAGTGGGAGGGTCATCGCGAGAATTAACAGACTTAATCGCTTCACAAGTTGGGGATTTACCTTTTTGAGAGCAAAAGGTCAATAGCTGCTTCTTCAGAGCGCTGGCAAGCGAGAAGCGCCTTCTTGGTATTTAATTTTTATAATTATCTAAATTTTAGTTTTATATAGAACTTAAAGTGCATTTCATGTATTATTATTTATAAATTTTAAGAAGAGATGTCATGGAAATAGAAAATCAAGAACTTCCAGCACCAGCCCCATCATCTCAGATTTCTTACGGATCCAAGGCGTTAGCCCTATTTTTGGCGGCCCTTGTAATGCAAAATTTTGCTATTACTAACAAGAAACTTCTCCGTTTTGCTCTTGTTACGGGCTCTTTAGGGGGTGCAGTTTGGATGACCTCCAAGGCGTTGTATCAGGTGTTTGTCGAGGAAAGCGTAAACAGCACCAAGGTGGCCACAGGGCTCAAGAAGGGGGATCTCGTCACTTTAAATGAGTTGATCAAGAGGTCACCATTTCCAGGCCAGCGCTCCCTATTCGCCGAAACACTGGATCAATACCAGATCAACTTCCTTCACGATGAACTTATGGAACTTGATCACACGATTCAAAAGGTTTTGGAGAGCGATAGTAAGAGCTTTGAGTTTTCGAGAGGTGGCTCCTCTGTCTCCAAGAGCGCTGACTCTCCTTACCTTACTCTCGAGGTTCATGAGTATCGGTTCTGGAGGGTCAAAGGTACCACTCTCGAGCAATGCCGTCACCTCCTTTATGGTTACTGTCAGGTGCGCTCTGATCTTTTTAAAGCGACTCAATTTCCCAAAAGTGGGATGTCGCAGAGTAAGAAGCACCAGAAGCACCAACTGTATCTTTATCCAGTAGCGCCTTCACTTCCGCATAACAATAGCAGCTGCGATCATTGCCTCATCGAACAGCCTCTGCCTGAAGGGACCGTTGCGACGGCCCCTCTCTTCCAAGGGCCACCTCCTCTGGAGGAGCGGGATTTGAAGGTTTTCAACTGCTATCTTGAAGCAGGTGGTGGAGTGAAAATAGGGGCCTTTCCTGAGGGGAAAGAGGAAGAGATTAAAAAAATATATACTTCGATGCGAGAAGTGTCGCGCTACTTGGATGGCTCTCTACCCTCTAACGAAAACTCTAGGGAAATTCGCGTTGGAGGAGAAGTCTGGATTAAGTTGGTGAGTCCACGACATGGAGAGCCTCAAGGGAGGAAAGGGGTCACTTTCCCTGCCTTGCCAGAAGATCTCTTTTTGTCCAAAGAGCAGCTCAAGGCTCTCTTTTTAGGCCAAATGGCTGAGCATAAAGATCACTTGGGAATTCAATCGCGTAATCTCCCGCAGGGAGGATATCTCCTCTGGGAGAAAAAAGGGGTCGCTGAGGTGTATACAAGAAAGCAATTTCTTGAAATCAAAGAAACTAAAGCCGTGTGGGAGCAGATCCAAGAGTCGCTTAAGGTCACAAAAGAAGAGTGGAATCAAATCTTAGAAAAGCTCCAGAAAGGCGAGCTGCGACCTGATCCTTGGTTCACTCCTCTCGATGGAGGAGATATAGAAATCACTTTCAAGTCTGTGGTCATCAAGAAAGAAAATTATTTGATTTTAGGCCATCAACGGATTCATTGCCCCAAGGAAAACGTTTATCAAATTTTAGTAGGTTGTGTTACATCTCAAGATTTCCCAGGGATTGGCAAAGTGGAAGAGATAGAAAAAGGGGTTAAATACCGACTTATTAGAAAGAATAAAATATAAGGTAGAGTTTTTTCGATGGTGCTTCCTCTTCTAGACTTTAAAGAGACTTTGATGCTACACTGGTTTTCTTTATCAACGAGATAGATGATGGAAATACGAGAAAAAGCAATCTCATTTATTAAAAATACCTCCTATGAACGCAAAGCTTTTGCTCTATTTTGGGTGGCTGTCGCGCTTCAAAATTTTCCCGTCACTCGTCGAAAACTGCTCCACTTTGCCCTAGTCACAGGAGCTTTAGGTCGTTCTGTTTGGATGGTCATCGAAGCATTTCGTCAAGCATTTAACGATGATGAAGATGATGAGTTCTCAGAAAAAGTGGCTAAAGGGCTACAGAAGAGAGATCTTGCGACTTTGAATCTTTTGATCGAAAGGGCGGAGCCTATCGGAGGTCAATGCGCCTTATTCAAGGAGGGTGAACTGTCTGAAAAGGATCTGAAATTCCTGCACAACCAGCTCTCAATGCTCGATAAAAGATTAGAACAGCTGCTGGGGCCCACCTCTTATAGGACGGAAAGTCTCTTTTCACTCGAGAAAGATTATAATAAAGTCATTTCCCTGAAAATTGTGCATGCATCCTATTCGTGGCATTGGCAGGGTAAAACCTTCACACGCGATCAGTATGCACATCTCTGCTATGGCTACTGCCAGATCCGCGACGATCTTTTTACAGCTGTGCATCTTGAAAGCAGGAAGCGGCGCTACGGCAAGGATGAAGAGATATGTCAGCTCTATTCATCTGCTTCACAGCGGTCGGCTCCAGAGGAGGGTTCCACAGTTACTTACCCTCTTCCTCGAGAGGAAGAGCTAAAAGAGCCTGATCTACACCTCATCAACCGCTATCTAGAGGCAGGTGGAGAGCGGAAGCTAGAGGCTCTTCCTGAAGATAGGAGCGAAGAACTGAACCACCTCCTTGAAGCAGTACGCCGAGTCCAACAGTGTTTGGATACGTTTCCAGAGTCCAATACGGTTCGCCGTGAAATTGAGACTGGAAATTTTTTACACCCACAGAAGTGGGTGGAGTTCTTTAGCACTTCGGATTACAAGTTAGAAGGAAAAATCTATGTAAGTTTCCACGACTTACCAAAGAATTTCTTTTTATCCAAAGAGCAGCTCAAAGCGCTTTTTCTGGGTCAAATTGTTTTGCATCCCCATTCCTTGGGAATACAACAAGAAGAAGGAAACTTAGAATGCTTATTATGGAAAAAAGAGGAGCTCATTGAGGCCTCATCAAGGGAACAATTTGGCAGAGTAGTGGAGCTAAAACAAGATTGGGAGTGCTTGATAGAGACGATCAAGACAGGAAAGGCAACACGAGATCCCTCACACATGCACATTGAAGCTGAAGATGAGGGGAAGGGGGATGTCGTAGTCACCTTCAAGCCGACTGAGATCAGCGGAAAAAAATATCTGATCATAGGTAAGCAAAGGATCTGTTTTTCCAAGGAAAATGTATATAATTTTTTGGTGGGATGCCGTTTGTCAGGAGATTTTCCCGGAATCGAGAAAATTATCGAGGAAGAGCCGAGCGTTAAATACAGGCTCGTCAAGAAACAGAGAGATTAAGATAGAATTTCCTTTGTTGTCTTAAAGTGGAGCTTGCCGACTTTGTTCAAGATGTCGGCTCCTTTTGCTGCAACGAGCTTGCGCCCTGCTCTGACTACTTGCGGGGCGGCACCTTTAGGCAGCTCCATCCCCACCTCTTCCCCTAACTTTTCCATCTCGTGAACAAAGGCAGCTCTTGCCAAGATGGAAGCTGCGGCCACGACAATGTCAGATTCTCCATGCACTTTTTGCTCCAAACTCAAGATCAATCCCTTCTTGCGCACAGCATGTTGCAGAACATGGGGCTTTGCAAATTGGTCGACGATGGCGAGCTGGCAGCCTGTTTTTTGATGGAGTGTTTCTATGCAAGCGCTATGGCACCAAGCAAGTAGGGAGTTGAGGTTTTTGAATTTGCTATAGAGCTCGTTGTATTTAGGGGGGTGGAGTTTTAAAACGTGGTAGGGGCAAAGGCGGAGGATTTTGCGCCCCAGGACCATGATTTGGTCATCTTTCATGGCCTTAGAGTCGCGCACGCCCATTTGCACGAGCTGAGGAAGTGCCTGCTCATCTGCGAAGACAGCAGCGACACATAAAGGGCCAAAAAAATCCCCCTTCCCCGCTTCATCTCCTCCAATCCTTGGGCGCATGTCGATGGAAGGGGCTTGTCCATAGGTGAAGGTCGATAAAATTTCTGGTTCCAGGAAAAATTTAATAAAGTCTTCCATCTCTTTGCCTTGCACAACGAGCTTTCCTGAAGTGTAAAGGGTGCAGGAAACCCCCTTCTTTTTGGCGACAAATTCAGTATGAGGAGCTTGGGAAAATTCAAAACCGCGCTCAAGCAGCCCTTGGCGCAAGGGATCCTTGAGGTTTGGAGAGAGCTCAGTGACAAAGGGTGACATTGAGGTTTGATTGTGACGTTTTTTGGGGAAAAAGAACAAGCAGACAAAAAATCAACGCCGGGGGAAAATGCGAGAACTTAAGGTCAATCAAGGGAAGCAGCTATGGAACGGCAGAATGGGGCAATGGGAGAACTATTTCGCCGCCGCCGCAGCGAACTCAATTTGTCTCTCAAAGAGGTGGAGAACGCCACATCGATTCGGATGAGTTATCTGCAGGGGATTGAAGAGGGGAGGGTGGGCACAATGATCTCTCCTGTCTATGCGAAAGGGTTTGTCAAGCAATATGCCCAATTTCTCAATCTCGATGGGGAGACTCTTGTGCAAGAGAACCCTCATTTCTTTCGTCTTCCTGATAAACAAGAATTTTCCTACGGCATTGGAACGTTAGAGGTGCGGGGCTCTCCTTCTGGGGGGATAAAATGGTTGCCTAATCTCTTGTGGATTGGAGGGATTGGGGTGGTCGTGCTCGCTGCTTGGTATTTCGCTAGATATCTTGGGGTGCTTTAGAGTTGGAGGAGATCACTCTCTTACTCACAGGTCTATTTGATGAGCCTTTGGAGGATCTTGGGGGATTAACGCCTTACGAAGTGGCGTATCACGCCACTCTCGATTGGATGGAAAGTGAGGGGAGGGTTGTCCCCTTTTTCCCCCCTGACAATAAAGGGGAGTCGGGGTCTTTGATTTCGCTTTGGGGAGCGCAAGGAGAGGCTGCAGAGGGGCCTTTATGGGCGAAGGCGCGAGGGATTGCTCTAGAGGGCAAAAGTGCTTATTGCGGTCGTTTTGTCGCTGCAGGTCAAGGGACGATTGTCGATGTGGCAGATGAGCTGGTCAGTGGCGCAGAAGGGGCTCATTTGTGCTCTCTCTTAAGTGGAGAGGGGGTTACATTTTGCCATCTTCAGGGCCCTCTTTTTGTTCTTTTGGTCTCCGGATCTCCTTCTCACACTCCTCTTTTAAGTCCCTCGGAGATGGTGGGTCGTTTGTGGGTGGAGCTACTACCTTCTGGTTTAGAGCGGCAGATCTCTTCTCGGATGGCGGTGTTGACAGAAGATGAGCTCAATGAATTGCGCCTTGAAATGGGGCAAGAGCCCATCAACGCTCTTTATTTGTGGGGAGGAGGGGATGGAATCACCCTCCATGCGCCTCAGCGTCTTGCTGCCACTCTTTGCACTTCCCGCCCTCTTTTACAAGGCGCTGCGCTAGCGTTGAACATGAAGCTAGGAGCCGCGCCACCCTCTGCACTCCTTGAGAGTTTGACTTTTTTAAAACAGCTGGACCAAACAGGTTCACTCTACCTGGATCTTCCCTACCTTTGGCAAAGCACTTATAAAGGGGATTTGAGGGAGAAAATCAAGCGGATCGAGTGGCTTGATCGGCAATTCATTGCCCCTCTTTTAGATGCTTGCGTAGGGAAAAAGAGGCTGCGTGTGATGCCCCTTTGTCGGACCAGCATGCGCCTTGGAAAGGTGTTACCTGGTGGGGTGCGGCAAATTTGTTTTCCTTAAAGGAACAGCTAGGCAGGGGGGTAGTCACTGGAAGTTAAGCGCCCTGTCCTGTAGAGATGAAGGATGCGGCAGCAGATAATAAGTCCAATAGTGATCGTTAAGCCGCAAGAGGCAGGGCTATCATTGGAATGTAGTGGCTGCTGTCCGAGGATGGATCGAATCCTTCCAAGCTCTGAAGGGGTGTCAGCTTGGGCTTCTCTTTCGCAATTTAAATAATTTTTTATTTTATTGATTTCTTCCTGGGTGACTTCAGGAAGAAACAATGTGTCGGCGGGCTCGATGGGGATGTGTTCAATGCCTTTGACAAAATAATTTCCCTCTTTCTTCACGAGCTCAGCAATCGGCTCCCCTGTTTCTACAAAAAAGATAAGAGTAGAGGCGTTTGGCAGTGTTGCGATCTTTCCAGCTTTGGAGCAGAGGGTAAGGAGGATCTGAGTCACCTTTTTTTGCATCCATTCATCGTCTGAGGGTAGGACTTGTCCTGCTTTGCTAAGGCTTTGTAGTGTTTGAACATAGGGACTATTTTTCTGTTCTGGAAAAAAGGCGTCCATTGCCAATTGTCTTCCTAAGGACAACACAGCTTGCTGCAATACGATGGCAGGGGTTGGTTCTACGGCAGAAGAAGACAATCGGAATGCCTCTGCAGATCGATTTGTTAGTCGTTGTGTCATCTCTTGAAGATCAATGATCTCACTGACAATAAACATTAATGAGAAGTTTAATTTTTTTGAGCTTGTAGGAGTCCAAATATTAAAAGAGGGGGGTTTGTGTATTGGAGTGGAGCGAGTCATAACAAACTGAGGAAAATAAGAGTTTGCATCGCAAAAGAGGAATTTAGTGCTAGTTGTTTGAGGGTCTTGTTGGTTGTTTGGCTCGAGGGAAACGGCGACAAGAGGAGAAGAGCAAAGAATGCGCGCTGAGTAGTTGAATTTTTTTGTGAAATAGCTGTTAGGGAGAGTCAAGTCCTTAATTTGACGATTAAGAAGATCTAATTTTTTACTCGTTATTTCAGTTGGAGGGACAGCTTGGTAGAAAGCTTGCTGCGCCTCAAGAGAGAGTGCGGTAAATAGATAGGGATGCTGAAAAGGATTTGTGTGCTGTATCACGTCTAGTTACCGTATTTAGAGGAGAGAAAGTTTTTTTTAAGTGCAATAGAAATTCTACACCGCTCTTGAGTTATCCATCAATTTTATAGTCAGCATTCTTTTTATAACGACATGCTAAATGATAAAGAGAAAAAAGTCGATGATTAACTTCTTGTTTTTGAGCTTGTTAGCGAGATTTTTTCTATTTGATTAGAGACAAATTTTAATGAGCATCAAAAAATAAAAAAAGATAGCAGGACTTGGCTGTGTTGAAAAAATAGGAATTTGAAGCAGCCAGTTTCTTCCAATTTGTCCTTCTCCTAACAGCTCGCCATCGTTTTATTGAGGATTATCCACTTCAGCCTGGTCTCAAGCTTTTTCCTCTCAGAAGTTTTTGAGAAAAAGCGATCGCCAAAGAGCCGTTTATACCTAGAGAAAGCTGTCTCTACCAAAACCCTTAGATGATACCCTCGGATCTTTCCCCATAGCGATTTAGCGACTTTATCTCCCCCTAAGGCTGCAATATCTAATACCGCTTCGTCTCTTTCATCCCCAGTGCCTCGGCAAACAGCATTCTTAGGGGGTGGGACTAATGGAACCGCCCCTCTCTTTTTGATCTCCTCGCGCACACTCCTTTTGTCATAGGCCCCATCTCCGATCACCTGACGAAACCCTTTTCTAACCTGGTCCAAAACAGTGGGCAAAGCTTGACCATCGCTCACTCTGCTTTCAGTGAGTACCTCTCCCACTACCTCTT
>JAFEGQ010000191.1 GCA_018239785.1 Verrucomicrobiota bacterium | reverse complement strand
TGAGGTCCACTAAGGGCAAGTGGCTGTGGAGAATGGCAGTGTTGAAGACCACCCTTTGTGCTTTTGCAAATAAGGTGCCAAGGGCCTGGATGTAGGTGATGGTTTTGAGCTTTTCGTTGAAGGCCTCAAGAGGTTGTTTGAGGTCTTGGTTGTAGAGAAAGCGACCGTCACTGAGGCGGGCGGAGAGAACCTTGGTATTGCCGCGACGGATCTCGTCTGTCGGGGTGTTGTCGGCAGTGATCACGTAGCTGTTTGTTAGGCGACCTTGCGCATCAGCAAGAGGGATATCGCGCTGGTGTTGCACCATTTCGGAGATGAGCACCTCTTGAGGCACCTCGAGAAATTTTGGATCAAACTGAGCGACGGTGAGCTGGGGCCATTCAGTCAGATAGAGAAGCTCAGGGAGCAATTCGTCGAGGGCGAGGGGTTGTATACCCAAATGACCTGAAGAATTGGTTTTGGAGCTGCGTGAAAGCTCCCGCGGTTCGACGATCCCAACCTGCTCAATATTAGTAATATTGGGTTGGTTGGGATCGTCGAACCCCGGGGCTTTGACGCGCTCCAAATCCCAATTCTTCAGATCATTTGGGTATAGTGCAGTGATCTCTTGAAGCTGTGCGAGAATCGTTGTTTGCCGCTCATCGACAGAAGCGAGCACTTTATGCTGGCGCAGGGTTTCGAGGTAGTCGCTTGCATGGGCGATTGAGAAGGTCCCCGGGCAGAGCTGTGCGTGGGCAGAGCTGCGTCGTCCAGAGTGCAAAGAGCCGAGCTCAAAAGGGATGACATAGGGGCCATGGAGGGCGACCATCCAATGTAGAGGGCGAGCGTAGGTGATCCCCGCTTCGGCCCAGCGCATCCTCTTGGGAAAATCGATCTTTAAGATCAAAGAAGGGAGATGCTTGGTCAGGAGTTCCGAGCTTTTTTGGGCAGGCGTTGTCGTTGTGACGTAGAGGTAGTTGTCTTTGATGGAGACTCCTTCTACCTGCCCTTTTTCAATCTCTGTCAACGAGGGGACGTCACGGCCTAAAGAGCGGAAGAAGCCTGTTGCGATGGAAGAAGGGCCGCTCGGATAGGCTGCCTCTACCTTAGGGCCGCGGCGCATCGAGGTTTCCGCTTGTTTCCCTTTTGCCAGTTTCCGCACGATAGCTGCTAACCGGCGAGGGGTGCCATAGGTTTCGATCCCCTCATGTGCCAAGCCCAGCTGATTTAAGAGAGTTGTCAGTTGTTTGTGGAGGGAGTTCAAGCCAATGGGGACAAAAGTAGCGGGCAGCTCTTCCGAGCCGATCTCTAGTAAAAAGTCCTCCGCCTCCGACAAGTCGCTTGGGGGAAGGGGCTCTTGGGGGAGCAGCTCGCGCTGCTCTCTTGGCCATGTGCGGGCTAGCAGGGGAAAGTTGAGTTTTTCACGCCCTTGTAAGTAACCTAAGGCCACTTCGTGTGCAAGGGTGCGCAAGCGTGTAATGTAGCCAGTCCGCTCAGAGACCGAGATCACTCCTCTTGCATCGAGGAGGTTGAATGCATGGGAGGCTTTCATCACAAAGTCGTAGGCGGGGATCGGGAGACCGAGTTCGATCAGCCTCTTGGCCTCCTTTTCGAAATCGACAAAATGGGCTCCCCACATCGCGGGATTAGCTGCTTCGAAATTGTAGCGGCTCCACTCCACTTCGCTGGGGTGGAAGATATCTCGATAGGTGAGGGTATCGTTCCACTTCAGTTCCCAGAAGCTATCCACTTCTTGCAGCGTGAGGGCGAGCCGTTCGATTCCATAGGTCAGTTCGACGGAGATGGGATCGAGTTCGACTCCTGCGACGCTTTGGAAGTAGGTGAATTCGGAAACCTCCACCCCATCTCTCCACACTTCCCAGCCCAGTCCCCAGGCTCCTAAAGAGGGCTGTTCCCAGTCGTCGTGGACAAAGCGGATATCGTGTTGTTTGAGATTGAACCCCAGAGCCTCAAGAGATTGGAGGTAGATCTGTTGAATGTTGAAAGGGGCGGGTTTAATGATCACCTGATATTGGTGGAACAGTTGGGTGCGGTTAGGATTTTCTCCATAGCGCCCGTCACTTGGGCGGCGAGAGGGCTCGACGTAAGCAGCTTGGTAAGGCTCTTTGCCTAAGACCCGAAAGAAGGTCGCTGGGTTGAAGGTGCCAGCTCCTGTTTCGAGATCATAGCCTTGATGCAGAGCGCACCCTTGGCGGGCCCAAAAATCATTTAATGTTGTGATGAGCTGTTGTACAGTTAACATAAGTGAGCAATTGTCTCTTTGTGGACGATTTTTCTCAACCTTGCTCTTGCTCTTAATCACTTGAAGTTTTACTTTGCTTTGCATGAAAAACTTCCTGCTCGTCTGTTTTCTCTTTATCTCTCTTGCAGCCAATCGAGAGACCTGTCCGATTCCTCCCACCACGGTCACTGTTGAACCTTGGGGGCTTCTCGCGGGATGTGTCGATGTCGCTACAGGAACTTACGTTGGGTCGCAGGTGGAGGTCGCTGTCCACTGTCACGAGCCCATTTACCTTTACCGCAACCTCGTTTCTTGTGGAGAAGGGGAGAAGAGCACCTCCTTTTGGCAACTAGGGAAGGAGTATCTCGACTTTAAAGCTAAAAAATACGCTAAAGGCAAGGATAGCCGCTTCAGGATCATCGGCGAGGGAGGAGACATCATTGAGTATCTCGTCTCTGGGCCTTCGGACTGGGGATTTCAGGCTCGTGGACAGCCTTTTTTGTTACATGTCGATCCGGAGCAGCAGATTTCTAACACCTCTTATGGAGAAATAGGAGGTCGTACCCATCCGCGCAACAATTCCCTTCATTACGACGGCTACAACGGGTTCACCCTTCGCCAGGGGGATGGAGAAATCCGCAAGTACATCCATGGAAAAAAGGCGTGGCATCGCTATCACAACTGGAAAAAAGGGCAAAACAAAAAACCAAAACAGGAGACATTTTTACTGCATGAGGTGATCCGACCTAACGGAAACCGGATCTTTTACACTTACGATCATCATGACGAGCTGATTGAAATTCGCTCTGCCAACAAAGAGGACACTCAGACCTTTGGGTGGATTCGGATTGCTCATGGAAAAGGGGAGAAGATCATCACGACAAGCGACCATCAAAGGGTGAAAGTGGGCACGACGACTCTTTCCGATCCCACCCATTCTAAAAGGAAGAAAGAGCTTCTTCATTACATCGTCCACACGGATGGGATGGTAGAGGGCTTTCGCTATCGCCAGAACAAGCAGCATTTAGAAGTCGATGCGCATGCTTTTCACAGACACCCTCTCCTCAAGTTTGAATATGGAGATTTTGACATCCCTGGGCAGCAACACAAAAAGATCTCCTACTGGGATGGAACCCGAGACACGGTGGTTGAGCACTTTGTGCTCCCGCATCGAGCTTTGACGAAAGTATCTGCTCCCGTTGGAGAAAAAGGTGCTTTCGAGCCCCTCTACTCTATCACACCTCGCTTAGAGATCCGCTATTTCGGAGAGAGGCCTGCTGGTTGTATTTCTGTTCAGACTATCAATGGCGCGGTGATGAGCTACGGTTTTCATCAAGGCAGGGTATGCAATTTTTCTTTACATTCAGACGAGTATTTTTTTCGAGACTGGAACAAAGAGGGAAATTTAGTAGCCTCCGGGTTGCGAAAACATGATCCTTCCGTTCATCTCACCAAGACTGTTGAAGAAAAATTCACCTATGATCAATGTCGCAACGTGATCCAGCGCACTTTATGCGGAAGCCTCACCGGCCAAGGGAATGGGAATGAAACGACCAACACCACCTACACCTACTCTGAAGATGGGTTTAACCTTCCCCTTTCTGAAGAAAAAGGTTCGGTGCGCATTGTCAATGAATACCGGCCAGGGACAGATCTCCTTATCTTGCGCAGCATCTACGAAAATGGAGAGCTTCGCGAGGAGGTCTTTCTTGACTATGATTCCAATGCCGCACTGATTTCCAAAATCCATCGCATCGGATCTCTGACCCTCATTGAAGAGATGAAGCGGCGAGCAGATGGCGTTCTCCTAGAAATTGTCGAAAAAACTCCCTCACGGCAGCTCAAGCGGGCTATTTTTCATTATAACCCGCGCAACCAGGTCATCCAAACGGATCACTTTGATGGCAGCGATCACTATCTCTACAGCCTCTTTACCGAGTATGACGAGCGGTGGAGGGTCACCTTTAAGACAGATCCGTTAGGGCGCAAGACCCTTTTCACCTATAACGACCGCAATGAGCTCCTCACGAGCCGCGTCGAAGGAACTTTTCAAGAGCTCCATTTTGAGTATGACCCGATGTATCGTCTCACAAAAAAAGAGCTCCACGATTCTGTTTCTGGGGAATCTCAAGTAGAGCGCTACTGCTTTGATAAGATGAGCCAACAAATAGCTTGGGTGACGCCTCTCGATCAGACTGTCCTCTTCAAACGGGATCCGCAGGGAAGAGTGGTTGAGGAGAGCCAAGCCAAAGTGCGAACGCTAGAAGGGTGGCAGAGTCCTAAAATCCTTCGAGAGTGCGATGGCCTTGACCGGGTCGTCAAAGAAACCGATCCCCAAGGAGGAGTCACTGAAATTGCCTACACCGATCGAAGCGACTGGTACTACAAGAAATATCCCGACGGGACATCTGAAAAGAGGTATTTCACTCTCGAGGGGCAACTCGAGGAGGAAATCCATAAGGACGAAAGCTCCACTCACTACATTCGCGACTACAAAGGGCGCATCCTTTCTCAACAAAGATGCGCCCCTTCAGGAGAAGTTCTCTCTCAAGAGCGCTTCACCTACGATGGAAACCTCCTCCTCACTCACACCGACCCTCTAGGCTTCACCACTCACTATGCCTATGACGACGCAGGGAGACTTCTCTCTCAGAGAAAAGAGGAAGCGCTCACGGAGTACACCTACGATGCTGCGGGGAGAAAGGTCACTGAACTTTCTTGGTCTGATCCTCACCATTACACTCTCAAACGCTTTGAGTATGACCTTCTGAATCGAGTCATCGCCGAACAACTCGAAGATGAAACAGGAAAAATCTATCAGCGCCAGGAAACGACCTACGACCTTTCGGGCAACCCCACTCAAGTCTCCACCCTCCTCTCTACAACCACAACAACTTACGACTCTTTCAGTCGCCCCATTCAGAAAATTGACCCTTTGGGGCAAATTACGACGTTCTCCTACAAAAAAGTCCCCTTTGAGGGAGAGACCGTTCTCCTCATCACCTCCACCGATCCTTTAGGTCGCCAAACTCTCCTCTATCAAGACGGCCAGAAGAGACCTCTGAGGCAGGAGCAAAGGGACGAAGACGGAGCGCTTCTCTCCCAAGTTGATCATTACTACGACCTCAATGGCCACGAAGTCAAACAAGAGCACCAGGTTCTTTTTCAGGGTAAAGTCTTGCGCACCTACGCCTTTGGCAACACCTTTGGCCCAGGTCACCTCCTTCTCCAATCCACCGAAGGGCTCACTAGTGAGCTGCCCCGCATCACTCGCTATCTCTATGATCGCTGTGGGCGCCTTGCCTGTACCATCAAACCCGACGGCGCCCATCTCTACCGCACTTATGATGCCTTAAGTCGCCTTGCCACTCATGAAGGGCCCGACTTCTCCTACAGCTACACCTATAATGCAGCAGATGACCTCACTTGCGTTAATGATGTCACCCGCACCTACAACCCCCATCACCAGCTCATTAAAGAGGTCACCCCCGCAGGGGCGATCACCTACCAAAGAGATGCTTTAGGCAGGCGTACCCGCGTGAACTACCTCGGCCAGGAGGTCACCTACACCTACCAAGGGCCCTATCTTGCCGCGATCTCTTGTCAGAATCTCACCCACCATTACCTCGAATATGATCTCGAAGGTCGGCCGACCCTCGAACAGCTTCCAGGCAATTGTGGTGATAAAAAACGGACCTATGATCCTTTAGGTCGCCTGACCCATCTTCAAACAGATCACTTGGCTCAAACCCTCACCTATGACCCCGTCTCGAACCTCACTCATTTGACCACAACGACTCCTGATGGCACCCAAGAAAAGCATTTTTCCTATGACCGCCTCAGTCAGCTTTCCTCAGAGCCTCAAACCCATTACTCGCATGATTCCCTTGGCAATCGCCTCTCTCACAACCAAGAGAGTTATGTATACGATGCGCATAATCAGCGCCTCGATGCCCCTCACGACCTCTGTGGGCGCCTTCTAAAGGCAGGTCCCCATTCTTGCCGCTATGACAGCTTGGATCGGCTGACCAGCCTTGACGATCGCCACTTCACTTATGACGCCTTTCACCGCCGCGAAGATCTTCTTTACGATGGACAGCTTGAGCTTGGCAATGAAGAAGCTCTGCGCGTTGTAGCCACTAACGCAGCTGGCGATATCGGAGCGATGCGCTTTGTGATTCTGCGAGGAGAAGTATTTATTCCCCTCATGGATCACCTAGGCTCTGTCGTCGCTCTCCTTAACCCAGAAGGGGTGGTCTGCGAAAGCTGCGAATACTCCGCTTTTGGAGTGCCCTCTCAAGACAGCTGCTATGAAAATCCTTGGGGCTTTTGCTCGAAGCGGCGTGAGGGAGAGCTGCTTCTTTTTGGCCGCAGATACTACCATCCCTCCTCTGGACGGTGGATCAGCCCCGACCCCTTAGGCCACGCTGACGGTCCCAACCTCTACGCCTACTGCAGAAATAACCCCTTAGGGGTGATCGATCCTTGGGGTTTATCAGCGAAGGAGGTGTTGGGAAGAGCATGGGATAAGACTAAAGATTGTGGGAGAAAGGCATGGGAAAAGGTCAAAGAATGTGGGAGAACTGTGGGCGATTTTTTGAGCGGGGGAGAGTGGTACAAAGAGTCTCCAACCCTCTACGACCCCGAGCTAGCCTCTTATGAGGATCGTTTCCCAGAAAGGGTCAATCAATCGGAAAAATATTATGTAAAAGCAGGTGGTGATAGAGAGTTTTCATGTCACTTTCAGATTGTCTATCATAATGGGATCTTCTCTTCTCAAGGGAAGGCATGGAATCAAGGCAATCAACTTTCCCTTCGTCTAGGGGGAGAGCCTGTTCACGTTCTTTACACCCCAGGCAATAACATCCATGGACCTTTAGACGCTGAGGTTCACATGTATGGGAAATACACCCCTGTTGTGCATCATCATGTCCAGAAATATTGTGAAATTGCGGCAAGTATGGACCCCGAGGGAAGTATCGTGGTCTTCGCTTGGAGTGGAGGAGTGGCTGCTTTACATGCGGTTCTGAAGTACCTCCCCTCTTCTGTGACCGACAGGATGGAAATCTATGCTGCTGGAGGGCCTATGCCGTTGGAAAGGGAACTCGCAAAGAATGTCACTAACTATTACGTTCCCAACGATCCTGTGACAATGCTTTGGCGTGAAGAGAGGGACAATCATTCGAAATACAACATCGAGAGGCTGGAAAAAGCAGGATGGTTATCCCCAGGAGATATGCATGCATTTGACAGTAAGAAATATTCGCCGGTGTTTGAGGCGTTAAGCGCTCGGTACATCCGCCACTTAGAGGAGGCAGCATGATGAGATGGTTAATCGTGAATGGTACGATCTTGTTATTACTGGCCCTCTTCTTGGCGTGCGCTACGCCTGAAAGTCGGGCGCAAAAGGCATGCATCAAAGAACTCAAGAGTCGAGAGTACGAGACAACGCGGGAAGTCTTCATTGCTAAATTTAATGATAACGGGGAAATAGTTTTAGCAATTCCTGGAAATTCTAGCGTTGTTCCCATTTCTGTTGAAAGTTATCGCAAATATGGAAAGAAATGGGCGACTGATCCTCTCTATAGAAAGAATCAGATGTTCGAGAGTTATAAGACGGAGGTATTGGCAATTGTTCCTGTTGGGACGAGGTTTCGAATCACAAAACTAAAAGAAGAGCCTTTCATCGTCCCTTATTGGGAAATTTATGGGCAACTCGATTTAGCTCTATTTGATAAAAAAAGAATAGACATCAGCTGTATGTTTGATGAAGATGGTCTCTTTCACATTAGGCCCAAAGAAGGCTATGTGAGGGAGGTGATGAAGTAGAGTGCGGTGGTTAATTGTGAGTGGTGTGATCTTTTTATTGCTCGCTTCCTTTTTGGGGTGCGCTACATCTGAGAGCCGGGCACAAAAGGCACATATTAAAGAACTCAAGAGTCGAGAGTACGAGGCAACACAGGAAGTCTTCATTGTTAAATATGATGACGGAACAGTTTCTTTAGAAACTCCTGGTAATTCTAGTGTTGTTCCAATTTCTGTTGAAAGTTATCGCAAATATGGAAAGAAATGGGCGACTGATCCTCTCTATAGAAAGAATCAGATGTTCGAGAGTTATAAGACAGAGGTATTGGCAATTGTTCCTGTTGGGACGAGGTTTCGAATCACAAAACTAAAAGAAGAGCCTTTCATCATCCCTTATTGGGAAATCTGTGTGCAAATCGATTTACCCTCGTTGAATAAAGATAAAGTGCATGCTAATTCTTTATTCGAAGATGAAAACCTCTCTCAAATCAGGCCTAAAGAGAGGTATGCAAGAGAGGTGGAGAAGTAGGATGCGGTGGTTAATTGTGAGTGATAGACTCTTTAAAATAACAAAGGATATGGGATGGATTCAATAAAAGTTGAGGATGTTGCCAAGGCTGCCACACACATCGGTTTGACAGATTATCAAGCAGAAAGTTTGAGGCGGGCTTTACAAGAGATCCAAAACAATAAACCAAAATTTAATACTTCAGTTGTTCTGCTTTATCTTGGTTCATTAATTGCTTTTTTATCTATGACTTTGTTCTATCTTTCTAATCTTGATGACAGCTCATCTCTAGTCATTTCGACTTCCTATGCACTGATTTTCTTTGGTTCGGGCGCTTATTTTTGGTACGTGAAAAAATTAAGGCGTTTCGGAGGAATGCTTGCTGCGTTGGGGATTGTGATGGTTCCTCTCATTGTCTATTGGCTACAAACCTTACTGAATTGGTGGCCAACTCATCCCCCTGGAGATTATCGTTCTTTTTACCATTGGGCACACGGCGAGTGGGTACCGATGGAAATTTGCACCCTTATGGTTGCTGGTTTAGTGCTCTATTTTATTCGATTTCCTTTCATAACAGCTATAATCTATTTCGTGATATGGTATATTTCTATGGACATTACCCAATTACTCACTGGGACGCAAAATAACTTTTTTTTGTATTACAGTAAGGTTTCAGTAATTATCGGCTCTGTCTTAACGATCTTAGGGTTTGGCTTGCATTGGAAAAATCAGGAGGATTTTGGCTTTTGGAGCTATCTCTTTGGCATGTTTTTATGTTGGACAGGCCTTACCCTATGGGAGAAGCCAACGGAATTGGGATTTTTCACTTATTTTCTAATCAATTGCGCATTTCTACTTTTATCAGGATTTTTCCACCGTAAAATATTCATGCTCTTTGGATCTTTGGGAGTCGTGTATTACATCGGGCATCTCGCTTATATTTTCTTAGACTCGTGGATGTTTTCATATGTTCTCGGAGCAGTAGGATTTGCTATCATTATAATTGCGGCATTCTTCATTCGCGGAAGAGCAAGCTGTCAAATCAGGAGTTGAGGCGCTTTATGATTGAACTCCTTTGGGTTGGCCTCAGTGAAATGTTGATCTATCCTCTCTGGGTGCTATGGGCAGCTACTGCCGCGCACGACACCCCTCCTCTGGATCCTAACGTCCATCAATCTCCAATTATCTTAGTCCATGGGCGAGCCTGTCATCAGGGGATCTGGAAACCGCTGCGCAACTTCCTCGAAAAAGAGGGATATCAAAATATCTACTCCCTGAATTTAGATCGCCGTCGCCTATGGATAAGCGCCAAAACCTTGAGCGAGTACGAAGAGCAGCTCGATCGATTCATCAAAAAAGTGATTGCGGAGACAGGGCGCAAGCCCATTTTGATCGGTCATTCCATGGGGGGGCTTTTAAGTGCCGGCGCTGCTGTCCGTTTGCCTGAAAGCATAGAGGCTGTCATCACTCTCGCAGCTCCTCTCGAGGGGACAGAGATGGTCCCTTGGTTGCAACGCCGAGGATTACGCCTCAACGCCATTGACCGAGCGATGGCACCTCAATCCCCCGCAGTGATCGCTGCTAAAAATGTGCAAGTCCCACTTTATACCATGAGTGCTGCCGTGGATTGGGTGGTATGGAACCGCTCCTCTGCTCCCACCGATGTCTCTATTCCTTGGAGGGGGCACAAGGGGATTACAATGGCGAAATCCACCTTCAAACAGATCCATGCATGGCTGCAAGAGATTGAGAGGGGAGAAGACAATTAAGGTGCGATGTTATTCTGGCTTGCTATAGATATCGTGTTTAAGATGGTCAAAAGAGGAAAGGGAATCATCCTTAGGAAAGAAACATGCACTCCTTTGCGTTGCCGAACATCGATGAGATTCAAGGGCCAAGGCCTCGCCTTAGTTTTCCTCGCACCATCTCCACCTCTTGTTTGTGAAAATCACAAGGGTGCCATAACCCGAACACGCTAAAAAGATGGGCTCGTTAGACGCTTACAGCTCTGTCGAAGACGCTATGGCCTTTAGGGTTGCTAAAAATTTCAGATTCAGAGTAGCCTCAGAACTGCTTTTTATACGTTTCAAGGGCTGTGTTGAAAAACTCTCCGGCCTCCTGGGAGAGCTCGTCAGAATCTGACGATTTTTCGCTCTCCTTCCTAGAGGAGGCTTCGAATTTTTCAACACAGCCCGTTTCAAGCAAGGAAGGTCTTTATGAAAACACTCGTTCTGATTGCAGCTGCGTTCACCTCGTCTCTGTTTGCAACTCCACCCGCTGTACAAGAATCACCAGAACATATTGCCGTCTCAAAGGATCAGATCATTGTGATCGAAGATGGGCTGTTCATCGCACACGACGGTCAACTGTTCCCGGTATCTGCTCTCTTCTGTACAGAGAGTGGCTTTATCGCTCAAGTCCGCAAAGAAGGCGTTGTTCTTCATCGTAAAGAGGCAAAGAAGGGACATTGTTGGAAGTGCGGAAAGAAATTACTACCTAGTGGAAGATGTGGAAATTCTGAATGCATCCTTTGCGGACTTTAGGACATTAAATGTCTCTACCGAACCGTTTCTTTTTTTGTTTTCTTGCCTTTCTCATAACAATGAGCGCAAGTCTTTGGCCTCTTTCCATCGCTCTTAATGAAGAGGAAGCAAGAGTTGCTGAGTTGGCATTGCGGCTGAGTTTGGATACATCAGAGTTGGGGGCTGTTCTCTTTGGGGATAAGCCCCTCTGTTTAGAATCTATAGAAAACAATACCCGCAGCTACCTGCTCCGTGAAAGACATGTGCTTCTTGGTGAATGCTACCGACAGTTTCTCCCTATATGGAGCCGGATTAATCTTAAAAAGGGATCCTTTGCTCTTATAGAAGGAGTGACCGGGGAGGCAGTGATGCCTCTTTGGATCAACAAGGCCGCTTTTTTATCAGTTGTGGAGGAGCATCTACCGTTCTTTCAAGCTATTTTAGGACCTCTTATCACCCCACAAGGGCTCTTAGAAACATTTCTCACCCCAGAAGTCGATTTTTTCGAAGTGCTGCAGGGTAATAAAATACTCATTGGAATTCTCCTCGGATTTGGCAAGCAAAACAGCATGCTTCATGCTCGGATTGAAGAGATTGATTCCCCAGCAATTAGTGGGGTGAAAGTTCCCTTACAACCCCATCCTCTTGCACCTGTTGAGTGGCTTACGGATCCCTACTTCGCTTGTTGGCATTTTTCTCCTTGCTCTCTTCTTCCTCGCCCAACACCAGGGTGTTCTTGTCTTAGAGAAGAGGGACAGTTGCTCATCAACAAATACTCCTCTTCTTCTTGGAAACATCCTTGTGCTAAAGGGAGGCATGTTCCTCTTTTTGGCTGTGATCCGACATCTCAAGAGACGAAGAAGCTATTGGATCGTTATCGTCGCAGTGCAGAGAAAACGGAACGTCTTTTGGAAAGCCCTCAATTCTTAGCTAAGGCGCTTGCGTTGCTGCTAGGGGTCTCAAAAGTTGACCTCCACATCTCTCCTACTTCTGAAAATCACTTTCTTGACAAGTTCGCTCTCCATCGCTCCGTTGCTGCGGCCCTTGTTCGCGGAGCCTTTGAAGACGAACTGGCTTTTAGAGGGGGGTTCATCGCAGGGCTTAGGGGAGTGGAAGCTCCGTCTAGCGCGATCAATGACACTTACCTTGACTACTTTGAGGCGGAATATGCGCTTCTTGCCCAGGAAAACCTCACCGCAAGCGAGGCTTTTTTTACTTCAATAGGTCCAGAGTGGACCGAGTTGGTCCCCCAACAACTCTACTATCGAACCCTTCGACCAGGCAAGGGCGCCCCTGTCGCCCAAGAAACCAAGACCGTTCGTCTTTGCTACTCCATTACTCCGATAGAGGGGACCGCTTCAGGGGATCATTCCTATGGGGATACTTTTGGTGATGATTGTCAGCATTCTTTAGCGGAATTGATTCCCGGCATGTCCCATGCGATCGTGGGGATGCGTCCATATGAGAGGCGTGAAATTTTAGTACATCCCGCCCATGCTTATGGAGTGGCTTCCCGCTTTGAACCTGGCGTTTCTTTGCGTATCAAAGTTACTCTGTGGTCTCATAGAGGCTTTGCGGAGCCCCTGCCCCCCCTTGAGAGAATCTCCCTCACCCCTCCCGAACTTAAACATGACCCGGATGAATGTCTATGGGTGTTAGGTCATGAAGCGGGGGCTGAGGCTTGGGCCTATTTAGGCCAAGCATCCGATTTGATAGACCGCGAAGAGGTTATCAAAGAGCTAGAGGCCTGGGATCCAGGTGATGAGCAAGATATCATGGCCTTTTCTCATCTCCAGGTCGAGCTCTGTCGAAGACGTTATGGCCTTTAATGTTGCTAAAAATTTCAGGTTCACAGTAGCTTCACAACTGCTTTTTACACATTTCAAGTAAGGAAGGTCTTTATGAAAACACTCGTCCTGATTGCACTTGCATTCACTTCGTCTCTTTTTGCAACTTCACCCGCTGTACAAGAATCGCCAGAACACATTGCCGTCTCAAAGGATCAGATCGTCGTGATCGAAGGTGGACTGTTCGTTGCACATGACGGTCAACTTTTCCCAGCATCTGCTCTCTTTCACACAGATACTGGCTTTGTTGCCGAGGTTTTAAGAGAGGGGATTCGTGCTGATTATAATCACTACCATCGTTGTCCAGATTGTGGCCAACTCAAGCTGTTGACCTGCACGAATCGTAAGTGTCCATCTTTTGGAAAGTAATTAACATGCAAATGATTAGATGGAGGATCTTTGTAGTCAGCTGCTTTTACCTTTTTGTTCTACTTGGTTCAAGCAACTCGTTGCTTTGGTCCCTTTCTTTATCGTTGAACCAAGAGGAAGCAAGGTTAGCAGAACTAACCTTGCAACTTAGTCTCAAGATATCAGAGCTAGGGGCTGTCTTGTTCGGGGATAAGCCTCTCTGCATCGAAGCGATCGATGATGAGCCGCGCAATTTCATTCTCGACGGTCAACAAACTCTAATAGGAGAGTGCTATCGACAATTCCTTCCGCTATGGAATCGGATTGTCGCTGACAAGGGACCCTTCGCTTTTGTATTGGGGTCTACTGAGTTGGGAGATGTTCCTCTCTGGATTAATAAAGCCGCTTTTTTGTCAGCTGTTCGGAATAACATCACTCTTTTTCAGACTATTTTAGGACCACTTGTCACCCCAGAAGGACTCTTAAAGGAGTTCTTAATTCCAGGAGTCAACCCTTTTCACGTCTTACGTGCAAATAAGGCGCTTTTCGGAATTCTTCTCGGGTTTGGGAAATATAATAGCATGATGCACGCTCGGATTGAAGAAATTGAGTGTTCCGCGATTCAAAGAGTGAAAACGCCTTGGAAACCTATTCCTCTCCAACCCATGGAGTTTCTCGGCGAGCCCCATTTTGTCACTTGGGGTATCCCGCCTCCTAACGTTCTTCCTCTTCCAACTTCTGGATACGCCTCTCTAGAAGAGGAAGACGAAGTTTTGGTAAAAGCATGCTCTGTATCTTCTATACAGCACCCTGAAGCAAGGGGCAAACCAATCCCTCTCTTTGGATGTAGCGCTACATCTAAAGAGACAAAACAGCTAGTCCGCTGTTACCGTTTAGGAGCAGATAAAACTGAGCGTCTTCTTGCCAATAAAGAATTTTTGTCAAAAGCACTCGCTTTACTTTTAGGCGTCTCAAAAGTAGATCTTTCTGTTGCTCCGGCTTCAACCAACGCTTTCCTCGATAAGGCGGCTCTTCATCAAGCCGTTGCCTCTGCTCTCGTGAGGGGAGCATTTGAAGAGGCTCTCCCGTATAGGGAGGGGCTCATCGCCGGTCTTAAAGCGACTAATACTCCATCTATCGCTGAAGCTATTTACTCTTGTATGGAAGCTCTCTACGCTCGCCTAGCTCATCAGAATCTTGCTGCGAGCGAAGCCTTCTTCAACGCTATTGATTCGGAGTGGACGGAAATCGTTCCTCAGCAACTCTATTACCGCACTCTTAAGCCAGGGGCAGGAACACCTGTGTCTCAAGAGACAAAAACTGTCCTAATGTCCTACTCAATCGTTCCCATAGAGGGTACCTCTTCAGAAGACCATTCCTATGAAGATACCTGCGGAAGAGATGTACAACATTCTCTTGCTGAACTCATCCCTGGTATGTCCCATGCTATCGTGGGGATGCGTCCTCATGAGACGCGGGAAATTTTAGTCCACCCTGCCCATGCCTATGGAGTCGACTCCCGCTTTGAACCCGGAGTCTCTTTAAGGATTAAAGTCTCGCTGCGCTCCCATCGGGATATTGCCGAGCCTCTGCCTCCCATTGCCAAGCTCTCATTGACGCTTCCTGAAATCAAACAAGACCCTGACGAATGCTTATGGTCTTTAGGTTATGCAGAAGGGGCAGCTGCTTGGGCTCATTTAGGCCAAGCCTCTGATCTGATAGACCGCGAAGAGGTCATCAAAGAGCTAGAGGCCTGGGATCCAGGGGATGAGGAGGATATCATGGTCTTCTCTCACCTTCAGGTCGAACTCTGCCGAAGGCACTACGGCTTGTAAGGTTGCTAAAAATTTCATGTTCACAGTAGCCTCACAACTGCTTTTTACACTGCACGAGTTGGTCCTCGGCAAAATACAGGGCCAATCTCTGAAATTTTTAACTGGGATCCGTATAAGTCATTTATGATTTTATATTCGGGAATTGGTATAACGCAAAGGCGTAAAGGGGATAACATCTCTCTGCGCCTCCGCGCCTTTGCGTTGAATCATCCTTAGGAAAGAAACATGCACTCCTTTGCGTTGCCGAGCATCGATGAGATTCAAGGGCCAAGGCCGCGCTTTAGCGTGATCATCCCCACTAAAAATTGTGCGCTCACCATCGCGTGGACACTTTCTACCCTCAACGTCCAGACCTACCCGCATATCGAAGTGATTTTAGTCGATGCGGGTTCGAAAGACCGGACGTTAGAGGTGGCGAAGTCTACGTGCGATTTGCCGCTGCGGATCTATACGATTGCCGATCACAACATCATGGAGATGTATAACCGGGGCATTTCCCTGGCCCATGGCGATTATGTGAGCTTACTCAAAGCAGGGGATGGGTATCTGTGGCAAGAGGCCTTTGCCCTGGTGGCGGTCTCCATTGTCAAAGAGAAAAGGCCAGATCTCGTCTATTGCGGATGTTTGAGGAGAAATCCTTATCAGGAGCCCGAAGTGGTGCTCGGGACGCTCGATATTGGGGATTTAAAGCGAGGAAAACAGCCGACGAGCATTGAATCGTGCTGGTTTCGGGTCGATAGCATTCGGCAGCTCAATAAATTTGATACGGCTTATCAAACCCGCGGAGGCTTTGAGCTTTTCTGCCGCATTGCGAAGCATTCTGCGTTGCGAACGGTCTCTTTGCGCCGCGTGTTGGTCGACCATGAGCGGCCTGAGCAGCGCCCGGGTCAGTTAGTCCAAAGGGCGTTGGAAACAGAGGGCATCATCCGCAAATACTATGGCTGGAGAACAGCTATGATGTGGGGGCTGAGGCAAAACCATTGGGCCTTTCTCAAATGGCTATGGCGTTCAATACGCCCCCATCTTTGGAGTTAAGAGTTGGGTTTGGAGAACTCCCTGAGAGAGGTCTTTTCAGAACTTTGCCCTAACTGCAAATCACTCGCCCCTTTATCTTGCACCTGTTGGAGCATATGGGCGATTTGCTCTTGTTGGTGCTGCCGTTTGTGGACGGCTCGTACAAAAGCGGCGCAAGGACAATCTTCTTTACAATCGCCAACAGTGGTCATCGCGTTTTTAATTTGTGTTCCAATTTTTAAGACCGTCGAGGCTTGAAGGCCTCCGCTCACTCCCTTCCAAATGGGGAGAGCTCCAAATCCTTGGTCTTCCCACATTTGACCTGCAAATTCGCGGGGCTGAGAGTATCTAGGAACGACGTGAAAGTGCAGCTGAGGATTGACGTTACACAGTTGAAAGGTGTTGAAACGGTCGGGCTTAAAAGCCGGGTCGTTAGCCATTCCCAGTTCGAGCTCGCGCAAAATGATCCCAAGTTCAGCGAACTCCTCAGCGGTCAGCTCCCAAATCTGGAAGACGCTGGGACGCACGCATTTGATCACACAAGTTCCAAGTGTTGGCTGCCCAGGGGAAACACTCAAGACCCAATGCTCATAGCGTTTGATTTCGCAAAGGCGCCACTCGGGATGCTCATCATAGCCTAAGACCTGATCCACTGTTGGAGTTGCTGCAACGAGGGAGCTGCAAAGAAGTGCTCCTGCAATCAATAATCGTTTTCCCATAAAGCCTCCTAAACCCTAATGACTCAAGTCGTTTGGAAACAAGGTTAGCCCAAGGGGCTGTTTTCCTTCAATTGGTCGATGAGAGGAGGCTTAGTTTTTCTCCATTTTTTCTTCCCTTAAAGCATTGCGCAAAGCTTGCCAATTTTGATCGACGTTAGACTGTGGTTCGATGTTGTATTCTATAAGACATTTTTTTAAAAATTCATTTAAATCGAGTTTTTTTAAAAAGCTCAAGTGCGCTCTTGTGTAAGTTAGTTCGGTGATTTTATCTTCTTTCTTATTGAAATCAGATTTCAGTTTTTCTAGGCGTGCAGTGAGTAGTTTGACAAAGTCTACAATCGCTTGTGAGGGCGAAAGATTATATGCGACCTGATTCAAGAGGTCCAAAATTACGGGCCTCAGCCCTCCTTGTAGGTTTTCATTTTTTCCTTCGATCATCCCATCTACGGTGTTACATGCTTTGGGTAAGACAACTGTGTGATTAAGGCGTTGGATAATTTTATGCTCGAGAAAGAGACCCTGAAGTATGCTCCGCCAAGGGGCATTTGTTTCACGCAATTTCCGATCGATAGAGGCAACAATTGCTGAATGACATCGATGATGGTTTTCCGGAATTTTAGCCGGACCATAGGTAAAAGGGGTACTCGATAATCGAAAAAATCCCCCATCTTCCCATAGAAAAGCGAAGAGGTGGATCATGTATTTAATTCTTCTTTCAAAATGAAGGAGAAGATCTGTTTGCTTACCTTCGAGACCTGTGTCCTTAAGCCTTGTGCCCAAGGCGATATCAGTAAGTAATTTTGTGGGCTCAAATTTTGGGTGCGGCGCACGACCTGTGATTAAGCGAGACATCGCATCGATTGCATCCAAGGAGAGTAGTTCTCGATCAGAGGGATCTTTTTGTTGAGCAATGTGCCACGCCAAGATTTTGTTTCCTTCAACAGCACAGAATTTTTTTGGTTCCAGACAGAAAGGGATGTTTTTGATGCGACGTAGAGCTTTTTGAGCGTTTAAGATTGTTTGTGGAGGGAGGATTCCCAATGAGGGGTATGTGCACGATTCGAAGAGAGTCCAAATACCGCATTTTTTGTTGCAGTGAGCAATATGGTTGATATAGAATATATTAAAATTTTTAATAGGTAAAAGAGATAATAACGTGTCTTTCCTTAATGTTTCTGGTAGTTTTTCGATACTTTGGATGAGACACTCGACCTCTTCAGAGTTGATGCTACTAAATACTGTCTTCCACAGGGGATTCAGGAGGTTGAGCCCAGCCTCGACACGAAGATTTTCTTGCTTACCTTGTTTTGGGTGAAATCGTTGAAGGAGAGGAAGTGCTTTTGTTATCGCTGCAACAGTCATCTGCTGAGGGTTATTTTTGCATAGCGTTGTAAAGACTTCCCAAGAACCGTGACATTTAGTTTGCTGAGACAAATAATCAAAATAGACCTCACTAAAATTTGGCAGATAATAGAGCTTATTGAGAGTGGTAACGGTTTGTTCGTATTTGCTATTTGATGGAGGATGCGCTTTATAGACCCAACAGATGCCTACTTTCGTATGCTCTCGAGAGAGAGTGTCTTTTTTGGAGTTAATCATGAGCACAAGGTCTTCAAAAGATAATTGAGCGGAAATGCACAGCTTTCCCTCACATTGGGTGAGATGATCGAAAAAATCAGAGGAGAATTTCTCTATCAGCAGTCTTTCAGTGCGAGTTGTAAAATTCTTAGCAACCCAATTAAAAAGTTCGTTTCCGTCACTTCCATGCGGCATTTTATGGGTAAATTCGATGCATTTATTAATAATATCTTGAGTGGGTGAGTTTGCATTCAAGGCAAGCTGGATAAGCTGGTGGATATGGGGAAAGATGGTGGTGATATTTTTTTTATTGTCGACTCGAAAATCAAAATTATAATTCATAAGCGTTGTTAACGCTGCTTCTATGGTCTTGGGTGTTTTAGTTTTAAAGGGGAGTCCCTTGCCAGTTAAAGATTCCAATGGTTTATCGTAGATTTTATCCATTGCTTACATCCGCGCTTGAAAAGTTTAGGTTAATGAGGTTTATCAACCTAATCCTGGCAGAGATTTTCGTCAAGATTTGCAAGAGATTCCTTTTCTGATTCGCAGCTCTATAGTATCCTTGCTGCTTATGCGACACATCTGTTCCATGTCTGAAGGAGAATTGCGAGCTTGGCTCTTAGAGGTAGGAGAGTCGAGTTGGAGAGCCAAGCAAATTCTTGAGTGGGTTTTCGACAAGGGGGTCAATCAGTGGGATGAGATGACTAATCTCAGCCTTCCCCTTAGGGAAAAGCTCTCTCAAAGTTTTGCTCTCCGCGCTTTGACGCTCGTCAAGACCTCCGATTCTGGGGATGGGCAAACCTTCAAATATCTTTGGAGGATGGGAGATCAAAAACTAGTTGAATCGGTGCTTATCTGCAGCGAAGAGAGGAGAACTGTCTGCGTTAGCTCCCAAGTGGGATGCGCAGCTAGATGTGCTTTTTGCGCTTCGGGGAAAAAGGGGCTGTTTCGGAATTTAGAAGCTGGCGAGATCGTGGAGCAAGTGTTACAACTCCGCAGCTTAGGCGAGCGGGTGAGCCATATCGTCTTCATGGGGATGGGAGAGCCGCTCGACAACGTTGACAACGTGATTCAAGCTGTCCGTATTTTAAATGAAAAGGTGGGGCTAGGAAAACGGCGGATTACCGTCTCCACAGTAGGGGTGGTGGAAGGCATTGAGAGATTGACAGCTGAGGGGCTGGGTGTAAATTTAGTCCTCTCGCTTCATGCTCCCAACCAACATTTGCGCAAGAAGATCATCCCTTACGCGCGCCAGTACCCCCTTGAAGAGGTGCTAGATGCGATGGAGCGCTTTTCGCAGTCGAGTGGGAGAGATGTCACTTACGAATATATCCTCATCAGCGGCATCAACGATGGGGTCGCGGAAGCTCAAGAACTTGCAACTCTCCTCAAAGGACGGCAGTGCACCGTCAACTTAATTCCCTATAATCCGGTGGCGGGAATCAATTTTAGGCGCCCAAGTGGGACAAGCGTTGCCCATTTTCGAGAAATTTTAGATCAACAGGGGATCATCAATACCTGTCGCTATACGAAAGGGGATGACATCGCCGCTGCTTGTGGTCAATTGGCGTTGCAAGAGAGTGAATAGGTCTCTTTTTTCAAAACTCTGTTGCCTGAGTAGTCCGATCTAGGCTATGCTCTGCCCACATGAGCATGGCCAATTACATTACGTTCATCCGCGTCTTCCTGAGTCCTGTTTTTTTGGTCGTTTATCTCGAGTATCCTGCTTTAGGGTTGTCGCTCAAATTCGTCCCCTATGTCCTCTTATTTCTCCTCTTGGTCAACGAACTTTCAGATCTTTTTGATGGCTATGTCGCGCGTCGGACGGGACAAGTGACCGATTTGGGAAAAATTCTCGACCCGATGGCCGATAGCATCTCCCGCATTTCGATTTTTTTGACCTTTACTCAAGGGGTCGTCCAGCTCCCTCTTCTCCTCGTCTTTATCTTTCTCTATCGCGATTCGGTGGTAGGGACTTTGCGCACTGTCTGTGGTTTGCGCGGTTTTGCTTTGGCCGCCCGCACCAGTGGAAAGGTGAAGGCGATTGTCCAAGGGACAGTGGCATTTATCATCACTTTCCTATTGCTTCCCTACAGCTGGGGGATGATTTCTCAGCCAACACTCCGCTATGTGGCGATTTGGCTTGTGGCCATTGCAGGGATCTACACCGTCTTTTCGGCAGCTGATTACATTTATGCGAATCGCTCTCACATAAAAAAATTGCTAACTATCAAGGAGTGAGATGAGCGAAGAGCACCTTTCGTCGCAGAGGGGCAAGGGGCACGCTGTACTTGGACTTGGAGCGCCTATTCTCGATCTCATTCTCCGCGTGAATGATGCATTTATTCATCACATCTCAGGGCAGTTGCATGGGATGGAGCCCATTTCCGTTGCCGACATGGAGCAGTTGATCAAGGCAAGTGGAGAGGTGCCTATTCCCGTCCCTGGCGGGAGCGCTTCGAATATGTTGCGGGGCTTAAGTGCTTTTGGGGTGAAATGCGCTGTTGTCGGAAAAGTGGGGAATGATGAGCGGGGGAATCACTATACTGAAGGGCTGCGCAAAACGGGAGTTGAGGGCTTTCTTCTGAAGACGCAGACCCCTACAACGACCGTGTTAAGCCTCGTTGAAGTAACAGGTGCGCGAACGATGCGCACTTACATGGGGGCTTCCCAGGAGCTGACTCCAGACGAGCTCTTGTTTGAGTACTTTGAAGGGATCAAGCTCCTCCATATTGAAGGGTATGCTTTTTACAATTTTCCTGTCGTTGCAAGAGCGATCGAACTGGCCAAGCAGGCAGGAGCAAAAGTCTCCTTAGACTTGGCCAGTTTCGAAGTGGTGCGCCAATTTAGAGACAAGCTGGCTCCTCTTCTCCAAGGGGCAATTGATATCATTTTTGCAAATCACGATGAGGCGCATGAAATCACAGGGGAGGAGCCCTCACAAGCTGTGGACCTGCTTGCCCAAACTTGTGAGGTCGCTATCGTGATGGTGGGCAAGGAGGGGTGTTGGGTGAAAAAAGGGGAAGAAAAAATTCATCATCCCGCCTTTGTTGTGGAATATCCTGTCGACACGACAGGCGCTGGCGACCTCTTTGCCAGTGGGTTTTTGCACCAATACTTGAAGGGAGCTCCACTTTGGGATTGCGCGCGCGTGGGCTCGTTAACAGGGGCTGCTGTCGTTCAGGTGCTCGGAGCGGTGATCCCCCAGGCCCTCTGGCAGTCGCTTCTCATCGAAGCCCAATAAAATTGTCAATTTTTTCATTTAATTAGACCTCTTTCGAAATTCAATCATGTCAGTTGTCAAGATTAGGTGGCTGGCACTTGGCATAAAGGTAAGTAAGGTAGAAGTCTCGGGCTGCTCTTGCGCTTGCGCGCATTGGAGCAGAATAG
>JAFEGQ010000190.1 GCA_018239785.1 Verrucomicrobiota bacterium | reverse complement strand
TTCCCCGGGAATTTACGCTTGTGGAGACACCTCTGGCGGCGGAACAAGAAATTGGTCTACGAGTCATGTGTCGTCGAAGCAAGAATTAATGAGTGGAATATTTGTCCATAAATTATAGAACGGTTTTCTCAGCAGTTTGCAACCCTTTGTAGATCATGCTTAACTCTTGAGCCCCTTTTAGGCCCTTAGTCACGGCCTTTGTTGCAGCCCCCGGAAGGACAAGGTCTGCTCCGTATTTCCCAAAGGCGTATCCAGCCAGCTCTCCTCTCTTCTCAGAAGAAAGAGAGTCCCAGTCTGTGATGAGTTGATGGAGTTCTGGAGCTACAGCTTCTCCTAAAGCATTCCATTGCCCAGTGGCAGCAAGGTCGCTAAGAAGAGTCAGAGCTTCCCACATTTGTTGGCAGGTATTCACCGGATACGTCACCAAGTCCGAGACAAATAGGAGCAGTCCAGAGCCAGAATCGTAAATGCCTTGGGGCAGTCCCTTGGCAAAGCCGAGACTAAACTCAGGCATCGATAAGGAGTGTGTGCCTTTAGTCTGGGAGGTGAACAGATGGTAATCTTCTAAAGAGCGATCGTATTGCCCTAACCCAAAATGGGCCACGCCCCGATCAAGGTAGGGAATAGGATTCATCGGATTGGCCTCAATCGCTTTTCCTAGATCTTGTACTGCCTGATCGTAACATCCATAAGCCAAAGCTCTTTCCCCTCGCACTTGGTAGGAAAGGGTGTTGAAGTCAGCTGTTTGGCTTGGCTGTGCATAAAGGTGTGTGTAATCGGTGGAAAATTGCCGATCGATCTCAGGGTGTCCCTCATTGCCTCCGGGAAAAGTAAACAGGCATTGCGAATGGATCCCCTGGACCTCCTGAGCTAACCCTGGGTGGTTAGGAATCTGGTGCTGAAGGGTGTTGAAGCTGTCATGAGCAAAAAGAGAACCTAATGCTCTTCCAATTTCTTCCAAAGAGAGTTCTTGAGCCCCCAAATTTGTTGGCTCGAAGAATTGCTGTTGGACGATATTTTCCTTAAAAACAGCAACTTGATCATCTAGGGTTGATTTTAGAATGGGAGCTTCTTGAGCGTCTACTAGCCCAGAGGCGCTCTCTGCAGACATTGGAGAGGCTGAAGAATGACCCCCTTTTTGTTCCTTATGATCTGCAGCGGCCGCTCCAGCTATGACTGCAACGGCAGCAACTACGACAACTGCTGCAACGACAACAGCAGCTCCAATAATGAGAGCCTTCTTGTGTTTTTTAACGAAATTTCCAAGTTGTCTCCATGATTTTTTGAACCAGCCCCTGCAAAGAACAACTTCGCTATGCCCATGCAAAACGGCGGGCACAACCAGGTACTGGCATTCCCAAGGAGAGACAAAGGAAAAGGCATCTTCATAAAGGTTGTCCTCTCCATTGAGGAGCTCTTCAATATCCTCTTCGAGGGATAGGCTTTCTTCGGAATTGTCGGGAAGAGCACCCTCTTTTGCTAATTGGTGAAGCGAGTGTACGACCATAAAGAAGGAGGTGTTAAGGGCGAGTTATGGCTGGGTATAAGGAGGTCATACCCAGCCATAACTCGGTAGGCAAGAAAGATATGGCTGGGTATAATGAGGCCATACCCAGCCATAACTCGCTGGATTGAGGAAGAGCCGTGGCGGAAAAAAATATCGTAGGCAGAAAAGAGGAAATCAAAACTTTAAGGACAATAAGGCAGTCCAAGGGAGCTGAATTTTTAGCCGTCTATGGGAGGCGAAGAGTGGGAAAGACATTCCTCATCAGAGAGTATTTTTCTGATAAGGGCATTTTCCTTGAGACATCAGGTGTCAAAAACCTCGGTCTCCATCAACAATTAGAAAATTTTACCCAGGCATTGTCCAAGTCTTTTTTCGGCAATGTCCCCATCCAAACACCTTCTTCCTGGAAAGCAGCATTTGAGTTACTCACCCAACAACTGCAGAACGTGCCCAAAAATAAAAAAGCGATCATTTTTTTGGACGAATTGCCGTGGTTAGCTGCACAGAAATCGGGATTGCTTCCAGCTCTTGATTTTTACTGGAATCAACATTGGAGTCGCATGCCGAATTTCATCCTCATTGTCTGTGGGTCTGCCGCATCATGGATGCTAGAGCACATTGTGAATGCAAAAGGTGGGCTATATAACCGAATTACAAAAAAAATCTTGTTGAAAGCATTCAATCTCAAAGAAACCGAAGATTTTTTAAGAAAAAACAGAAAAATCAATCTTAGTCGCAAGCAGATTGCCGATTTGTATATGGCGATAGGAGGGATCCCGTTTTATCTTAAAGAAGTTAAAAGGGGTTGTTCAACATCTCAAATCATTGATGATCTGTGTTTTCAAGAAAATGGCATTCTTTACTCCGAATTCAGCAATATTTTTAAGTCCTTATTCGATCAAGCAGACGTGAATGAGCGCATTATTCTAGAGATCGCAAAGGCAGGAAATTTAATTTCTCGAGAACAGCTCATCAAAGCCACAAAAATAACATCGGGAGGCACGCTCAACAAAAGATTGGAAGAGCTTGAAGCGTCCCAATTCATCAAGTGTTTTGTCCCTCTTGGGAAAAAAACGAGAGATCGATTTTACCGTATTATCGACGAGTACACGCTCTTTTATTTACAATGGATCGAGCCTCTCCTTCGCTCGGGAACCTTTTCTGGGGAAAGGGGGCATTGGCATAAAATTTTAAAGACACCAGCAAGAATCACATGGTCAGGATATGCCTTCGAAGGCGTATGCTTTAAGCACATTCCGCAGATTGCAAAGGCTCTTGGGATAGCAGGCCTGCTCTATGAGAGTGGGAGTTGGCGGCATGTTTATCCAAAGAAGGCAAACGAAAAAGGGGCTCAAATTGATCTGCTCTTCGACCGCGAAGATGATGCAATCACTCTCTGCGAGATCAAATACAGCGATAAGCCGTATGCCGTTGAGAAGTCATATGCAAAAATCTTGGATCAGAAATTAGAAGTTTTTCAGAAGAATTACCCTAACAGAAAAAATCTCACGCGCAAGCAGATCTTCTTTGCCATGGTGACTGCTTTTGGTGTTAAGCAGAATATATATTCAGAAGAGATGATTCACAATGAGGTGACCCTGGAAGATCTTTTTGAATAACAATTCATCTGCAAAATGACTTTCTGCCATTTGCGGATGGATTACAGAGGTGAGAGCTGCTTTTTGGGTTTTTAGAGTAATGGGCTTTTGTTCGGCTGGCCGGCGATTTCGCGCACATACTTGGGCACTCCGTAACCTGACATGCAAGCAGTGAGCTGCCGGATCAGCTCGCGCCCTTTGTCCTCTTCCACTTCGAAGGCTTCTGCCCCCTTGACTTGATCGAGTTGGTGGAGATAGTAGGGCAAAATTCCCCCATTCAGCAAGGTGTCGCTCAGCTCTTTGAGCGTCTCAAGGTTATCGTTCACATTTTTTAGCAAGACGCTTTGATTGAGCAGAGGAACCCTCAAATTTTTGAGAGCGCGTAAAATCTCTTCATCAAGCTCGCGGGGGTGATTACAGTGGATCACAAAATAGGTCTGAAGCCGTTTGGGCAAAAGGGAGCGAAATTCTGCATCAAGCCGCTCAGGAATCCCTATAGGAAAGCGGGAATGGAACCTCAGGCGCTTGAGATGGTCAATGCCTTCAAGTTGTTCGATGAGATTTTTTAAATGGCTGTTAGAGAGAGAAAGGGGATCTCCCCCGCTGAGGATCACTTCGCTCACAGAGGAGTCAGTTTTAATGGCTGCTAATTCTTGCTCAAAGTTGACCTCCCCTTTTGCATAGTCAAAGTACTGTCGAAAGCAGTAACGACAATGCATGGCACAGGCTGAAGAGGCTAAAAGGAGGGCTCTGCCTCGGTATTTGTGGAGGAGACGAGGGGCTTTTTTGGCAGCGCGATCTCCTACAGGATCAGCACAAAAAGAGCTTTTTCCTACTTTCGCAGGATAGGGAAGAAATTGCAGTAAAATGGGGTCTTGTCGGTTCCCTTTTTCAATTTTTGCCGCTAAACGGCGGGGTAAATTCAAGGGGAAAGGCGCATAGCTACTCCCGAGCTTTTCGTCGAGCTCAAGGTCACGAGCCAATTCAGGCCAGCTGCGGTAATTTGTTCTTAGAATCTGTTGCCACATTGGGCAATGATTCTAGCTCATACTTCCACTTTGGAGGGAGCGATAATTTCTATATCTGCTCCCAAGCCCTTCAAATTTTCAATGAGATTTTCATAGCCCCTTTCGAGATAGGGAAGGCCATAGATATGACTTTCTTCTTGAGAAAGAAGGGCGGCCATCACGTAGGCAAAACCAGCACGTAAATCGGGGATGGTGATCTTTCCCCCTTTTAAAGGAGTGGCTCCTTTGACGATCAAACTGTGGTTATGCCCTTGAGAGGCATAGCGACACTCTTTGCCCCCTAGACATTGCTTAAAGATCTCGAGCTCTGCTCCCATCTGCTTAAGGGCATCTGTGTACCCAAAGCGATTCTCATACACCGTTTCATGGACGACAGAAACGCCGTGCGCTTGCGTTAAAAGGACAACAAAAGGTTGCTGCCAGTCGGTCATAAAGCCAGGATGGACATCTGTTTCCAGATGGAGTCCTCCTTGGAGAGGACCGTCATAGAAGAATTCGATCCCCTCTTCGCGCACCTGAAAACCGCCCCCCACCTCTCTGAGCTTGTTTAAGAAGGTGATCAGGTGCAGGTGCTCTGCCCCTTCGACAAATACTCTCCCTTTGGTGGCTATCGCTGCCGAGGCCATTGAGGCAGCGACAATGCGGTCGGGAATGACACGGTGCTGTACGGGATAGAACTTGCGAGTGCCTTGAATATGAATAGTTCGATCGACATCGAGGGTGATATTCGCTCCCAAGTTTCGTAGGTAGAGGATGAGGTCGACGATTTCAGGCTCGATAGCAGCATTTTTGATCACTGTCTCCCCACGCGCTCTGACAGCTGCGAGGATGGTGTTTTCAGTCGCCCCGACAGAAGGGAAAGGGAGGGTGATGAGCGCTCCGGTGAGGCCGTCGTGGGCTTGGGCAAAATAGGCTCCCTCTTTTTTCATCGAGCGGTACTCGATGGAGGCGCCCAGCTGTCTTAAAGCTTGGAGGTGAAAGTCGATCGGTCTTCTCCCGATGCGATCTCCCCCCACTGTAGGGACGATAATGTCTTGATCGGTCCTTCCCAATAAGGCCCCAATCATTAAGATGGGGATGCGATTGGCTCCGCAAAAGCGCTGAGGGACATAAGAGGTGTTCAGCTCGCGAGTGACAATCTCGAGCACCCCTTCTTGCCTGTTCCAGTGCACTTGGCTACCGATTTCTCGGCAAAGGGCAACAGTGATCTCGACTTCTCCGATATTGGGAACATTGGTGAAAATCGAGGGCTGATCCGACAATAGAGAGGCGATCAACAGCTTGTTGATAGCATTTTTCGCTCCTGGTAAGGAGATCTTCCCTTCAAGAGGTTTCCCTCCGCGAATGCGCAATACGTCGTCCATATGGCCCTGCTTTCTACTGGTTTACGCTTCCTTAAGTCAATCAATTTCGCGTGGGTATTTGGGTATAAATATCTTGTTATGGCAGGATGGGTAGAAATGTCGATCATTCGCACCGGTTTTGGAAGAGCTAGTCGTAGATTTTTGTCGCCCGAGTCGACAAAGACGTGTGTCATTGGGGGAGTGGTTTTTGAAGACCTTCCAGGTCTTGCTGCCGACTCAGATGGCGATGTCATCTACCATGCCCTTTGTAGCGCGATTGCCTCTTTAACTGGGGTACAAGTGCTGGTCGAAATGGCTCGAGAGCTCCTTTGCAAAGATGGGATCACTAACAGTGGTAATTACCTCAAGGCGGCAATGCAGGTGTTGGGCTCTCAGAAAGTGCAACATGTCTCGTTGCAATTGGAGGGAAAACGACCCCTCTTTTACCCCTGCTACGATCAAATCAGGAACAATGTTGCAGAAGCTATGGGACTTCTTGTGGCGCAGGTAGGCATTACAGCCACTTCTGGAGAGGGTTTAACCGACTTTGGATGTGGAGATGGAGTGCTCTGCCATGCGATTGTGACCACACAAGAAGTGCTTTGATCGTTTTCTGTGATTTCTGGCGGGAAAAAAAACTTCGAGTATAATGGGTGCCTGAGAATTCACTCGAGAGAGCTGCGCAAACGGCTTCTCCATTAATTGAGGAAAGGAAAACGATGCGTCGCTATCTACTTTGTCTGATGTTGATCCCTTATCTCGCTTGTGCGTATCCCGGAGAGGCGCGAAGAGCCCCTAAAATGGAGGAGCGCAAGCTTGAGAGGCCTAAGAAATTTGTGTGGATCACTAAGGGGGAAGAAAGTTTTCAGGAGCCTTGTCCTCCCCCTCCCGCGCAAACAAGCTGCCCACCCTGCCCTCCACCCTGTTACGGGACCTTCTTCAGCTTTGCCGAATTGCTCATTTGGCAAGCGAAGGAGCAGGCGTTGGATTATGCCGTGAGTGCTTCTGCCCCTTCTAGCACACTTCAGCCTCCCCTTGCGCCCGATACATTTCCATCTACCTTGGATGACCGTTCCCACTATCGCCCTGGGTTTAGAGTGGGCATAGGGTACGAAAGAGATTGGGATGGCTCGATCTATTGGACACAGTTTTACAGCAAAGCGAACAATTCTATCGCTGCAACAGCGAGCAATGGTCCTGTCATTCCTGTGTTGCTCAATAACTCTTCTTTCCCTGACCTGTTAGTTGTTAATGGCGCTTCAGCGGATGGAACATGGAAGTTGAACTTCAATGTTGTGGATTTTGAGATGGGCTATGTCCTCTCTTGTGCCTGTTTTCGGTTCCGCCCTCATTTAGGGGTGCGAGGGGCCTGGATCGACCAAAGAATTAATGTAAATTATAATCGAGTTACATTTGGAGTCACCCCTTTGGCACTACCCGCCAATTATGTGAGTTTGAACAAGAATAACTTTTCAGGGGTCGGTCTCCGGATCGGGGGAGATGGGGCATGGAATTTTTGTCGATGCCTCTCTCTTTTTGGCCAGAGTGGCATTTCTCTTTTATCCGGAACAATCGATGTGATCCGCCGTGAAATTCTGACTACAGCGGCAACTTACGGAAGTGTTCTTTATCCTGCAGGGACAGAGAGAGCTAGGACACAGGTGACACGCCACCAGTTGATGCCCGCCCTTGATCTCATGGGAGGAATCGGTTGGCATATCGCTTGCGGGTGTTTAGGGGTTCACCTTTCATGCGCTTGGGAGTGCCAGCTCTGGTTTGCTCAGAATCAAATGCTCAATGTAATTGATATTACAGAAAATTTCAGGTACTTCAACCAACGCGGCAATCTAACCCTCCAAGGCTTGACGGCTCAGGCTGCAATCACTTTTTAATTTTGGGGCATGTGAATGAAAAAACTCTATTTGGTGATAGCGACTTTTCTCCCTCTGGCCTTATTTGCGCTTGATGCTTGTGGGACTTTCTTTGGATTTGCCGATCTCCTCGTTTGGGAAGCAAGGGAGGAGAATTTGGATTATGTTGAGCCTTATCTTTTTGGGGCGCAACCTCCCACGGCTCCCAGCATTTTTCCCTCCTCTATTGACACTGGGGCACGTTATTCTCCAGGTTTTCGAGTCGGTCTGGGATATGCTCGAGATTGGGAGATTTTGGCCTATTGGACCGACTTTTCCTCTAAGGCAGCAAATGATTTTAGCGGTCAACCCTTCGTCGTTCTGCTCTTGAGCAATGATAATAACCCTGTAGATGCTAATGGGACTGCTAATGCCAGATGGAAATTAAAGTGCGATGTTGTGGATGTGGAATTTGGATATCCCCTGACGTGGGCTTGTTTCCAATTTCGACCTCATCTGGGAGTGCGTGGTGCTTGGATCGATCAAAAAATTGACGCTTTTTATACAAACGTATTCTTTAACGGTCTCACTTTTCCAGCGACGGATTATGCAAGTACAACTAAAAACGATTTTTCCGGAGTTGGACTCAGAATTGGGGGGGATGGGAGTTGGAATTTTTGGCGAGGCTTCTCCCTCTTTGGGAAAAGTGGCATTTCTCTGTTGTATGGCCAATTTGAAGTTCGTCATCGTGAGTTCTTAGCAGCGCCTGTTACATCGGGTGGCGTTACATTTCCTGCAGGCACTGAACGGGCGAGAATGAAGTTGTCTCCTTCTCAAGCGGCTCCAGCCATTGATCTCACAGCGGGAATAGGGTGGGATTTTTGCCTTTGCCGTTTCAATGTCAATGTTTCGGTAGCATGGGAATGCCAGCTGTGGTTTACCCAAAATCAGATGCTGCAGGTGCTCGATGATAGTGGCGCCATCTCGAATAACACTTTAAAGGGAGACTTAAGCTTACAGGGTTTGACGGCTAGGCTCGCATTGGGCTTCTAATACAGATCTGTAATAAAAATTTCATAGACTGTCGCTGCCTTTTGCCTGCGGGCATTTCTAATCGGAATCCGTTGAAATCAGTCTGCGGATTTTGCGCGAGCGAAGCGTAGCACAAAGGAACAGCCCGAAACGATACCCAAAACTCAGGTTATTAAATTTTCTGTTGACAAATTGGTCCTTTCAGATATACGAAGAAAAAATTTACCATATAAACTATGCGTTAGGTAATTTTTTTTTATTTAACTTGAAAGGGAGAACGATGCGCCGCTATCTAATTAGTCTTATTTTGATTCCTTGCCTCACTTATGGAGATTCCCCAGAGAAGCAAATCACTGCCCCTAGCAGAGAATATGAATTTGAACAGCCTGCCCACTATCTCGCTAAGGGTAATGCTTGTCTGTGCAACCCTTGCAAATGTAACTCTCCTGGCTATCAAGTTCAGGGCAATGCCTGTCAATGTAATCCTTGTCCGACTCGTTGCTGCTCTTCCCAGGCTCGTTGTTGCGCAAACTTCTTTGGCTTTGCTGATCTACTCGTTTGGAAGGCAAAAGAAGGAGGCCTCGACTATGCCATTACAGCGCCAACACCAGTAGCGACTAGTATCCCTCCTCTTGCTCCGAGCATATTTCCAGATCTCATAGATAGGGGGAGCCATTATGACCCAGGGGTCCGCTTAGGCATAGGATATGGAAGAGATTGGGATATATCCCTTTACTGGACCTACTTTTCGACGCGCGCCTCGAGGTCTACTGCCGCGACAGTAGGGTCTCCGTTATATCCTGTTTTTTTCAATACTGCTAGTGGTCCGCAGATGCTTGCAGCTAATAATGGATCAGCGCGGGGGAAATGGAAATTGTGTTACGATACTGCAGATCTTGAGTTTGGTTACTCTTTGCCTTGCGGCTGCTTCTCCTTACGCCCCCACCTAGGTATGCGTGCAGCTTGGATTAATCAGAAAGTTGACGCCTACTACAATAATGTCACTTTTACTACCAATCCAACAGATGCACCGGCTAATTATTCTGGAATCAATAAAAACGATTTTTGGGGTGTAGGCTTGAGGGCAGGAGGAGATGGTCGTTGGAGTTTTTCTAGAGGTTTTTCCATTTTTGGGAAGGGAGCGATCACTTTGCTAGGTGGAGAGATTGAGGTGAATCAGAAAGAATATTTAACAAGTACTGCCACTTACAGCGAGACCACCTTCCCTGCGGGAACCTTGCGAGATTTCATGAGGGCAACACGCCATACCCTTTCTTCTGCTCTTGATATCACAGGGGGCCTTGGGTGGAGCACTTGTTGTGGGTGCTGCGAGATCGACTTGTCCCTCGCATGGGAATTTCAACTCTGGTTCTCACAGAATCAACTCCTTAACGTCGTTGATACGGGACAGAACTTTAGGTATGTGGTTCAGCAAGGGGATTTAACACTGCAAGGTTTGACTGCAGAAATTGCCGTCAGATTCTAGAGATGAAACCTTCAATAGATTGGAAATCATAATGAAAAAAATTTTTTTTATCCTTGCATTGTACCTGCCTCTTTCTCTCCTGGCAGGAGGAAGAGGAACCGTGACTGGGTTCGCTGATTTTCTTCTCTGGAAAGCCAACGAAGAGAATTTGGACTATGCCGAGTGGTCCTTTTTTGGGGCACAACCCCCCACAGCTCCGAGCTTGTTGCCCCGGGCGGCAGACAGTGGAGCTCATTATGCTCCGGGCTACCGCTTAGGGCTTAGCTATGCGAGGTGTTCAGACATTTCGGTGTATTGGACCCATTACTCCTCTACGGCAACATCAGTACTACCTGCTCGGCCAGGGATGGGCATCATTCCCCTTTTTCCCGTGAGTAATAGCGGTCACCCTTTTGTAAATACAGGGGGAAGCGCTAGGACGACGTGGAAGTTGAACTATAACATTGCAGATCTAGAAGTTGGGCATGTGATGCGTAAGAGGGAGGTGCAATTTCGCCCTCACTTAGGTGTACGAGTTGCTTGGATCCACCAAAATGTGAATGCGTTATACACACCGATAATATTTCCATTTAGCCCTACAGTGTCTGTAGGGAACCTACTCAGTAAAAACAACAACCATTTTTGCGGAGGGGGGCTCAGGATCGGAGGAGATGGGAGCTGGAATTTTTGGCGCGGCTTCTCTTTGTTTGGGAAAAGTGGTCTTTCACTTCTCTATGGAAAATTTAATGTTCTACGCCGGGAGTTTTTTGTGACTCCAATGACTGCCGGGGCTGTGGCTTTTCCACCAGGTACACAGCGCGATGCAGCGGCGATGCGATTTTATGGGATGTCGCCAGCTGCTGATTTAACAGGGGGGATGAGTTGGTGTGGTCGTTGCTCATGCGTTGAAGTTAAAATTTCTTTAGCATGGGAGTGCCAGATTTGGTGGAGCCAAAATCGAGGCTACCAAAGCACTAACCCCACATTTAATGGCGTTAGCTCTAGTGTTCCTTTCACGGGGCATTTAACTTTACAAGGGTTGACAGCTCGGTTTGGAATTGGATTCTAAAGAACGAGAACTCAACAATAAAAAGCGTTGAGTTCTCGTGTTCTATAGGCAGTCGAGTTGCTTGCGGAGCCGCCTGCAGGCGTGGGTTCCTAAAAGAGCAATGAAGGCGCAAAGGGCGGCAAAACTCACCCAGAAGGGCAAGTAGCCGCTAGGGCCCAAAATGGCTGCGCGCATCCCTTCCATCACATAAGAGATGGGATCGATTAAACAGAGGTAACCAATGGCAGGCGAGAGGGTGGTCGCTGCTTCCCAGGTGAAAAAGTAGCAGCCTAAAATGAAAAGAGGGTTCAAAAAGCGGAAGTAGAGACGTCCAACGTCGGAGACTCGGTGGAAGATGCTGACGATCCAAAGGGCAAATGTCCCAAAGAAGAGATTGCAGACCAAAAAGCCCATAACGAGTTGATGCCAAGAGACCAAAGAGAGATCAAATTGGTTCCAGAAGATCAATTTTCCGGCGATGTAGAGGGGAATAGCCAGGAGCGCCGATTTGATGGCCCAAGAGATGGCAAAATAGGAGAAGATCAGCCAAGAGCGGATGGGGAGGAGCAAGAGATACGAAATGGTCCGATCCCCTTTGATGTCCATGATCAAGCTGCCCGCTTGTCCAATGATATCAAAGATGCCCATGCTCGTGATCGAGCCCACCATGATGAAAACGCCGTATGTGGCTTGCATCCCCATAAGGGGGGTAAAATAGCCAAAAACGATCACCCACATGCCGAAGGTGATCATCATATCGAAGAGTTTACCTCCATACTCTTTGCGGTAGACGACGAGGTCGCGTCGAAGGAGCTGAGAAAATATCCTGAAGGTCATGAGGATTTTCCTTCGTTGCGAATCGCGAGAAGCACATCTTCGAGTTTATGTTTGTCGTAAGTGCGCAAGAGATTTTTAGGGGTGTCGAGACTTTTGATAGACCCTTGGTCGATCATGCAGACTCTGTCACAGAGCGCTTCAGCCTCTTCAAGGTAGTGGGTGGTTAAGATGAGGGTGACTCCACTAGAGCGCAAATCGCGAATGACTTGCCACAGTTCATGCCGAATATGGGGGTCAAGCCCCACGGTGGGCTCGTCGAGAATCACAAGTTTTGGCTGCTGAATTAAGGATCGTGCAATCAAAAAGCGCTGCTTATAACCGCCAGAGAGCATCGACGCCTGTGCTTGAGCGTAGGCTCCTAGCCCAAGCCGATCGATGAGCATTTGCGTCTGTTGACGGACTGCCTTCTCTTCCATCCCAAAAAAACGGCCGGCAAAGAGGAGGTTTTCCTCAAGAGAGAGGAGCTGATCGAGGTTGGGTTTTTGAGGGCAAAATCCGACACTACGGCGGTAAGCTGGGAGCTGTTTGTAGACAGATAGCCCCTTCCACAGCAGCTCTCCTGTGCTTGGGGGAGTTAAAGTGGCGATGATCGAAGAGAGGGTCGTTTTCCCAGCTCCGTTCACCCCGAGAAGTCCAAGAACTTCTCCTTCGAAGATTTCGAAAGAAACCCCCTGAAGCGCGCAGAGCGGGGGCTGCTTAGGAAGTCTATAAAATTTTTTAATATTTTTGATCGATAAAAATGGGTCGGGCATGGGGAGAGGTTATTTTTTTTCTTCAGGCGGAGGTGTAGGAGGGGTCCATTCATTAGGAGCGCCAACGATGTGGCCGAAAATAGATCCTAAGCCGCCTCCATAGATCATTGTCGCTGGACCTTCCAAAGATTTTGGAATAAACCAGATGCAGACCGCAAAAATGGCCAAAGGGGGGAGAGTTTTGTGGAGATGTTTGCGCCCAATTCCCATGGCCTCTTCGATTTTAGAGGCAGCAAGCTGGGCATCTGGGTGGAGTTTTTGCGTGATAGGGTTGGAATGGGCACACCAAACGGTGCAAGTGACAGTGGTAGCGACACAGGAAAAGGCATTTTTATTGAGGCGTAAGGCTCCGAGAAGGATGCTTCCCCAACAAAGGGCGTGAACAGGATAGAGCTCAAAGGACCGGTAAGAGCGTCTTGCTCCCCGTCCTAATTCTGAGGCGACATCCTTCCAGTCTATTTTTGGAGTTTCTTCCTTCATGAGGGGGCTAGCTGAGGGGTCAGTAAATGAGGAGGGAAGAGGAATCTCGTCCATAAAATCGTAAAAATCGTTGTCCAGATCTTTAGTGGGTGTATAGGGAACTTGTGATGGAAAACTAGAGTTGACCTTATTCGTTGCCTCTAAGATCTTCCCCGCTAAAGCTGAGCAAAGAGCCTCCCTTGGAGGGTTTGAGATTTGCCCTTTCCAGTCAGCTTCTTTGCTCCATCCTTCTTTGAAGGCGTCTACGATCATATTCATACTTGAGGAGGATAGGAGTTGAGGAGATTATTTGCAACTCTTTAGATTAGTAAACATCTTTTTGATAGCGATTTGCTTCTTTCAGTTGTTTGAAATAAGGGATGACCTCTTCAGGAGGCAAGTGCCTTCCACACACTTCGAACAGAACTTTTTCGACAGCTGGGGCCATCGCTTTTGCATCGCCGCATAGGTAAAGGACAGCCCCTTCTTGGAGCCAGTGCCAGAGGAGATCTCCTTTTTCTTTGATTCGGTCTTGCACATAAATTTTATGTATTTGATCGCGTGAAAAAGCGAGATCGAGTTGGAGTTGGCCCCGCTTTTGCAAATGCTGCCAAAATTCTTGATAGAAAAAGTGCCCCTCCTGGGTCCATTCTCCAAAAAAGAGCCAATTTTTTCCTGGAGCTCCTTTAGCGATCCGCTCTTGCAAAAACCCCCGAAAAGGGGCGACTCCCGTCCCAGGCCCAATCATGATGATGGGTTGATGGGGGTCTTCAGGCAACTTAAAGTGGTCACAAGGGTAGATGGAAATGGGAACGGTAGAGCCAATTTGGGCCTGTTCGCATAAATATTGGGAGCAGACCCCCTCATCGAGATAGCGGACGGTGAGGTGCACCTCTTGCCCCACCTCTTCCATGGCAGAGGCGATGGAATAGAACCGCGGCATCAATTTTCCAAATTTGGCGCAAGTGTCGGAGAGATTTCCCTCTAAAGACCGTGGGGGGCGCTTGAGATTGGCTTGGGTGTGGAGAAAGTCAAAGAGCTTCCACGAGGTGCCTTTGATTTCGATGTGTTCCTCTCCAGAAGCGCCCAGTCGTTTGAGACAGTGCTCAACGGCCTCCACGCTATTGGTGGGATGGATTTTAACACAGTCTCCGGTGCGATAGGTGAGACCGGAATTTTTAAGGCAGAGCTCAAAATGGTGTGTGCGCTTGCTCGAGTGGGGGCTGCTCAGCCTCCGCTGTTCTTTGATGGTTGCGTAGAAGGGGGGGGATTCATTCATTGGGGCTCTCTTTCTCTGTGATCTTTGTGGTGATATTTTTTTATTTTTGCCACAGAGGACACAGAGAGGATAGTACCATGGCTCATCTTTTTAGTTGGTTCGCACGCGACGCAAAAGGAGTGTGCGGATCGTTTCTTTGCTGATCTTTTGCACCTGTTCTTGTGTCAGCTTGCGCAACTTGTCGTCGTTACATTCTACCCAACTGCCATCGTCTAGACGCGTATAGCCAATGTAGTGGCCTGATTGGGCATTTGGCCCGACATGCCGCGTGAAGCCACACACTTCATAATGGACGTTCTCGCTAAACTTAACGATATTGTTATCGCCTAACGCGACGGGATGATAGGTTTTTTGCCCGTTGTCATTACGCCGGAGGAGATCTAAGGGGATGAATTCTGGAAGGGGCTGGTTAGGGTTAATTTGTTTATTGAGAGCAAGGGTTGACACGATATTGCTGTTATCCACTAATTCTTGCAGGGTATTGTCGCGCTTATACTGTGTTGGAGTTAAAGTATAGTGGATATGAGAGTTACCTAAGTCTCCATAAGGGGGAAAGGGGATGGGCTGCTGACTCGTTTCTCCAGGAATGTACAGTCCGAGCTTATAAAGCGCAAAAGAGAGGTGGTCCGCGGTGTCCCAATTCCTTCGATCGTCGGGGATATTGGCTTCAGGGAAAGCCAATTGGGCTTGCTGCACATAGGCATTGAACTCATTTTCTTCACAATTTATTTGTCGATTTTTTTCAATAAAATCAAGGATATCTTCATTTGAGGGCCTCTCGCTTTGGAAGATTTTTAAAAGAGATGCTCGTACATTCGCTAAGTCTTGAGGTTCTACCCCCTTTTTTGGGGCAAACAGTCCCAAGAGCTCTGCGCGACGTTGTTGTGAGACGTCAATTTTTAAATAGTTTTTGAAGATGTTGACGGGCAAACGGAGAGTATTTCTTTTCTTGATCAACTCATCGCGAAACTCAGCAGGATCTTCTTGTCGACCTGTGTAGGGTTTCCAGTTGTCTCGGATGCAATGAACGACTTCTGGTGATGCGATCGGTTGTCCAGTGGCTTGTTTTTTGTAGATCTCAGGAGCATCGTCTTCGTCCACATACATGGCCCGCATTTCTGTAAGGGCAGCTCCAGCAAAACAAGTATTGCCCGCATTTCTATAGCCGCAGACGCCCTCGATCTCAGGTGGGGAGTCTCGACGGGAGTAACTTTTTTCGACGTCGAGATAGTCTACCTTATTGTGGAGGCGCTCGGTAATCTGCTTAAAATGTGCGCTGCCGGTGGTATGGGTCCAATTGGGGGTTTTACTTGTTAGCCCTTCAGGCTTAAAGTATTTCATCTCTCCTTGAGCCCCTTGGCCGCCCAGTTGAAGGGTGGCTTTTGCGAATTGAGAGAGATCGACCTGTTTTGCATTGACCCCTTCGATAAAAGAGATGACAACTTCCTCGATGAGCTTATGCGCATCTGGCTTCTGTGCAAGGGATTCTCTAACTGAGGTGCCGGAAAGATAAGAGATCTTGAACCACTGCCCTTGGTACTCAAATCGGGCCTTAGCCTCATCGAGTCGGTAGACTTGCGCGTGCTTATTGGCGTTGTGTACAAAAGCCTGCGCGATTTGTTCAAGACTGCCTCCCTCCGGAACAATCACTTCATACCGTTGACCAGCATAAGTAAAAGCAGAGTCTCCTGGGATATATTGAATGGGATTATCGCTCAAAATGCACCTTCCTTTACTCCTTTATTTTAAGGTTTAATGATTATTAATATCAAGAGTTAAAGACATTAAAGCGCCAATCGAGTTCACTGCAAAAGATGAGACTATTATGGATGTTAGCCCCTCTAGTCCTCTTAAGCAGCTGCATGGAACAGGCGGGCTTAGGGCATAGAAGTTATTTTTTGACTCAAACGGTTGAGGTGAAGGCAGTTGAAAAAGCTCCCCTCGCGGTTGAAGATCCCCCCCTAATCGATGAGCTGTGAACAGTTATTGGCGTCGTAGCCTTTTTTAAGGGCGGAGACCTTTTTTTGGGAGATTCCCCCTAGAGCCTCAATCGCTTGCAAGATACGGGCCCGGAAACGGTCTTTTCCGATGATCTCTGCCGAAGCAAAGAAGGGAGGGCCGCTTTTTTTTCCTGTAAGAGAGACAAAAAGGAGGGGCATCACCATCTTTTTATGGTTGATCCCAAACAAGGTGGCGATGGCATGCGATGCAGTCTCAATGGCCATCGCTCCCCAGTCATCTTCTGCTTCTAGCTTCCAGATCAGCGCTTGCAAGACAGAGGCCGCCCCCTCAGGACTCATCCCTTTAGGGCACAAAAGGGTTTTATCGTAGGTGAGGTGGTGGATAAAGAAGAAAGAGCAGAGATCCATAAAGTCGCCAAAGGTCTGAATGCGGGTGTGGACGAGGGGCATCAGTCGCTCCATGAACGGATCGTTGAAGAGCCAGGCTTTGAGTCGCTCCCAGAGCTTGTTTTGCGGGATTTGGTGAATGAGGTATTGCTGGTTGAGCCAATTGAGCTTCTGCACATCGAATACCGCTCCTGAGTTGCCAAAGCGGGAGGGATCAAAATCATTGATGAGCTGCTCGAGGGAATAGACTTCCGTGTTGCCTGGCATGCTGTAGCCCATGAGGCTTAAGAAGTTCAAAAACGCCTCTGGCAAATAGCCGCAATCCCGGTAGTAGAAAATGGAGGTGGGGTTTCTCCGTTTCGAGAGTTTTTTGCCATCTGTCCCCAAGAGGAGGGGCATATGGACGAAGGCGGGCTTGTCCCACCCAAACAACTCATAGAGGAGAATGTGCTTGGGGGTAGAACTCATCCATTCATCGCCCCGAATGACGTGGGTGATCTTCATCAAATGGTCATCGACGACGTTGGCTAAATGATAGGTGGGAAAACCATCCGATTTGAGAAGCACCTGGTCATCGATGTCGGCCCAAGGGCAAGTGGATCTCCCTTTGATCCAATCTTCGAAGACACATTGACCTGTGAGGGGAACTTTGAGGCGCACGACATAGGGCTGTCGGGCATTGATCCGCTCTTGCACCTCTTTCGGACTTAAGTTTCGGTGGCGCCGGTCATAGCCAAGGCGCGCACCCTGACTCTTTTGGATCTCTCTCATCTCATCGAGCTCTTGGGGCGTGGTGAAGCATTTATAGGCATGCCCTGCATCAAGAAGCATTTGCACATGGTGCCGATAGATCTCGAGCCGCTCGCTTTGTCGGTAAGGGCCAAAGGGCCCTCCTATATCGGGTCCCTCATCCCATTGGATGCCAGCCCAATTGAGAGCTTTAAAAATATTTTGTTCGTACTGAGGGCGGCTCCGATTTTGGTCGGTATCTTCGATCCGGAGGATAAATTTACCCCCATGATGGCGCGCAAAAGCCATATTGAAAAGGGCAATATAGGCTGTTCCTACGTGAGGATCACCTGTGGGAGATGGAGCAATGCGCACTCTTGGAGTCATAGCTTGTAGAGTCTAGCGCGGTTGACCCTTTTCGACTAGAAAGATCAGGTCCTTCAGCACGAGCTTGGCTTCGATGAGCTGATGGTCTGCCTCTTCTTCGGCGATGTGCCCCCCATCTTCTAAAGAGGTCAAAAATTTCTGGTAGGCTTCATTGCGCAGGGTTCTTTTGAGCGAAGCTTTTTTCAGCAAGGGGAGGTGGCAAGTGTAGCAGTTAAGGCGCTGTTGTAAGTCAAAGTGGTAGGTGCGCCGCACCTGCTCGCGGTAGCGTAGCGGGATATCGGAAAGGTCATCTTCGAAATTTGGGGCAATTGCGTCATTTTCCAGCGGGTATTTGGCATATTTTTCCCCAATCTCAAGCTGCGAAAATGTCCCTGGTGCCACGATATCTGACGTGACCCCTACGATTTGCGGGCTACGCCCTGCAACGGTGAAATAGCTCCCTCTGGTGACCTTGAATTCCCCTTTGGGGTCGACTCGCTGCCCCCCCATGGTATCGATCGTCGAGGTTTGAAAGGTCCCCTTCCCATAGGTGGTTGGATCCCCTACGAGGATCGCTCGCCCATAGTCTTGCAAGGCACCTGCGACGATCTCAGAGGCAGAGGCGCTCAAACGGCTGACCAACACGATGAGCGGCCCATCGTAGGCAACAGCCGTTGTGGGATTGCGCAGGTATTGAATTTTCCCTTCGTTGTCCCGAATGGAGGCGACGATCCCTTTGGAGATGAAGAGGCCGCAAACGGCAATGGCCTGAGGCAGCAGCCCCCCTGTATTGCGGCGCAAGTCGAGAATCAAGCCTTTTAAGGGCCCTTTTGCTTGAAGCTTTTCGATCGCTTCCCGTAAGTCACTGGTGGATGAGGCTTTGCGGTCTTGATAGAAGCTGTAGAGGGCGACCGTTCCGATAATTCCCTCTTCAAAAGGCTCATAGGAACTTTCAATGCGCGCTTCTTTAAAGACCACCTCTCCTCTACGCAATGTGACATCGAGGCGCGCTGTCTCGCCTCCCACTTCGCGTAGAACCGTTAATATCACAGGGGTATCTGCTTTTCCTCGGATGAGCTGCACCGCGTCGGCGATGTCCATCCCAATGACCGACTCCCCATTGACTCCGATCACTAGATCCTGCTCAAACAAACCCCCTTGATGGGCGGCAGGTCCCCCCTCAATGATCCGCGTGACGGTAAAACCATCAAGAGTATCGTGCAGCTGGACCCCGATACCAAAGAGGCGCTGTTGCAAGTCGATCATGAAGTTATGGGCCTCTTCAGGGGTAAAGTAGGCTGTTTGAGAGTCTAAAGCATTCGCAGTGGCTTTGAGGACGTAGGCGAGCATCATCCCCTTCTGTTCTGCAGGAGTTCCCCCCATCAGCTGCCGCTCTCGGTGTAAGCGCCGTTTTTCGAGTGTGGAGGCTGCATTTTGTTGTGAGACTTTTTTCGCTGTTTGAGTCTGTAGGGCGCGTAAGCGGAGAAAGCGATCGAACAGCTCGTCTTCATTGTTGGCCCACCTAAGATTTTTAAACTCCTCAATCTCTACATCTTCGGGGAGCTT
>JAFEGQ010000018.1 GCA_018239785.1 Verrucomicrobiota bacterium | reverse complement strand
ATTGAAGACAGGGTGCGCAAGGCGCTCCACTCTGCCCTTCAGTTCTCCTGCAAGTTCCTTGCGCAACTTCGCCACCTCTTCTCCAGAGGGGGGAGGGTCCTGTACCGATTCCACCTCAAAGTAGACCGCACGGATGGGATCGTTGGGATGTTGATAGCAAAAGAAAGAGCCCTCGAGAAGGGTTAAACGGGGCGTGAGCTGTTTAACAGCCTTAGCGACATGTTCGCTATCGAGGAGTTCATAATTCAAGAGCACCGAAAGGGCAACGGCGATGCCGAGTACCCTCTTTTTGCCAAATGCATAAAAAAGAGGCGCGCGCATCACGCGCAAGGCAAGTTGACGGCTCGTGGGGTCGAGTTGTAAAGCCTTTCTCGTTTCCCCGCGCAACATATGAAGGGAATAGATGATCCGGCACAGATGGGGTACGCCCCGAATTTCCCGATATTCTGGGACTGTGAGCAGTAAAAAATGCTGCACATCTTCTAAAATCGTCCGATCGAACGCCTGGGGATAGCGGCGCAAAATCGAGAGCATTCCCTGATCCACAAGGTCCACTTTGCGATGAGGCGCAAGTCCGCGCGTCTGTAACAAATCCCAAGCCCAGCTCTTCGAGGTGAGTCCTAAGCGAATTTCAGGCACTAAGAGAGAAAAGTGGTCTCTTGCCTCCCGAGCATCTTTTCCCCGATCGACAAGAAGGGTCACCTCCCCGAGATAAAATTCCTCTTCCTCGACATGGAACACCCACATCTGTGTTTGTTTCAACGGGAGATAACGACCAAAAACAAGCCTGCGGCGCAGCATCTCACAAAAGAACTCGTGGAGTTCAATGCCATCGCGGGTGCGACAAAGCACTTGAACGACGAAGCAGGTTTGAGCTTTGAGCTCCCACCATTGAATGACGGGAAAAGAGGCCTCTTCTAGCCCTTCGGACGCAAGGCGATCGAGACGCCTCTGAATTTCATCGGAATCAGCGATTTCTTCCCCAGAGTGAGGGGACCTCAGCAACGGCCGTTTCTTCTCCTCTATCATCCTTTAACAACCACTGGAAAATTCCTGGACCTTTAGAACGATGATCGATTAAGCCTTAGATTTCAAGAGAAACCTTTGGAGCCGCATCGAAATTTCTCTTAATATGATATTTAAATAATTGAATTACAATTAGGAATGAAAAATCACAGTAGAGGTATGACATGAAAACCGTAGCGACTCAAAACGTTAATAGTAACACAGTTCTTGCAACAACTACTTTAGGATTAGGTGTTTGTGGAATCATCGCAAGTCTTGTCCTAGGAAGCAAATACAAATTTACTGATCTCATTAAAGGCGGATTAGCCGGTTCTGTTGTATTGGCAGGGCTTGGAGCCATCTGGTTGCGTGCGGATGTTGTTCAAATCCAAAAACTTAAAGATTCTATATCGAAAGGAAATCTAGGGACAGCAGAATATTTCAACCATGCGTCAGGGCATGTTAACAGCACGGGCAAGACCGTAATTTTCTATTGCAATGAAGATCGATCAGCAGGTTATAAAAAAGATATCACAGAGGTTGATGTGACCGTCTTAACAGGCCTCTATTTCGGAAAACGGGGTAAAGTCAGTGAGCTGCCAAACGAATACCAAGCACTCGTTCCAAAATGCTGGTCTGAACCTATAAAGGGACAAGAGCGTGGAAACCCACAGGAAGAAGTAAAAGAGGAAGTAACTCCTCCTCAAACTACAAAAATTAAAGGTTCTGGTAACCATTTAGCTGATGACTGGAGTCTCGTTGATGGCACTGTAGAAAATGAGGATGATTAATCCCTTACCCCTTAATGACCAAATGGGGCTTGAGGCGAGCTACCATTTGTGCAAGGCCTGCTAGCTGGCAGGCTGCGACCACCTGGGCGACATCCTTGTAAGCATCTGGCATCTCTTCAGCAATCGTCTTCATCGATGTTGCCATCAGATTCACCCCCTGCTCTGCCATGTAAGAGACAGGGTCGCGCCCTTTCCAAGCATTCATTGATTTAATCCGACTGCGGGCTCTTCCTGCCCCATGACAGCAGCTACACCAAGTGATGGGATTGCCTTGGCCCACCAGGAGATAGCTCGCTGTCCCCATGTCTCCAGGAACCAATACCGGTTGTCCTGTCTCTTGAAAAAGAGGGGCTAGTTCTGGATGTCTTGGCCCAAAGGCGCGCGTTGCCCCTTTGCGGTGCACACAGAGGCGTCTGCCTCCATAGGTCTCAAACTTAGCGATATTGTGGGCCACGTCATAAAGGAGGCGTATCTCCTCCCCTGCTGTCCCCACAACTGCTGTGAACGCTTGACGCACTTCATGGAGGATCTGCTGCCGATTATTGAAGGCGTAATTGGCAGCGCTTGCCATGGCCGCAAAATAGTTGCGCCCCGCCTCGGAGCGAATCGGAGCGCACACGAGTTGCCGGTCGGGCAAATTTTGCGCATATCCTCTTCCCACAAAGTCGTTGAGGGTATCTTGGCACACCTGGTGGCCAAATCCCCTTGATCCACTATGGATCAAGATATAAGTTTGCCCTTGACGGACACTCCACTTACTAGCAACCTCGGGGAGTAACAGCGTCTCCACCTCTCCAATTTCGACAAAGTGGTTGCCAGAGCCAATGGAGCCGAGCTGATTGCCTCCCCGCTCCATCGCAAGGTCGCTGACGCAATTGATATCTGCCCCTTCGATCACACCATGGCTTTCACAATGGTCAAGGTCCGATAAAAAACCCATCCCCCGTTCCACCGACCAGCGCGCCCCCTCTGCGGTGAGCTCATTATAATCCCTTTTGCTCAAACCCCGCTGCTTCTTATGCCCTCTCCCAACGCCAGAAGGGACCGATTTAAAAATATAGGTCAGCAGCTTTTGCTTAATTTCCTCTGACAGCTCCCGATACAGCATGGGCGCTAAAGCCAAACGGACGCCGCAATTGATATCGTAACCCACACCACCTGGGCTAATGACCCCCTCTTCTGCGTCCATCGCCGCCACACCGCCAATGGGAAAGCCGTAGCCCCAGTGGATATCTGGCATGGCAATGCTGTAGCCTACAATTCCTGGAAGACGGGCCACATTGCGCACCTGCTCGAGGGGATGTTCTAAATCCTCCATTTTGAGCAGTTCTTCATTGGCGACGACAAGACCAGGAACGCGCATCTCCCCTTCTTTGGGGATCTCGTACAAACCCTCTCTTAGCTTATACATCAACGATCATCTCCCATTCTAAAATCGACTGTTTCTCTCTCACATTACCTGAAAAACTCACCGCTTTGAAGGGGCTACCCCATCGAATATCAGCCTCTGTGATCAGGGCATTCAGAGCGATCACAATCTCCTCCACCTTTGTCACAGCAATGGGAGGAGAGGAAATCTCAAGGAGAGAGGGGCAGAGAAAAGCAAGAGCGGCTCTTGCATTTAAGTAGAGCTGATCAAAGTTTTCCCCGCGAACACAAAAGGCGATGTCGGCCGTATGGTCGATTTCGTCAAAAGGAGAAAGGAGCGGATAGCTCCAAACGGGCTCATAGCGCAGGTGGCCGACACTTTCATAGAGATGGAGCCCCGTCACTTTCAACGGTAAAGGGGAAAAGGCAGAGGACCACTCTTTTGCGTTGAAGGGCTTTCTGGCAATCGTCACGTGAGACAAGCAAGATCTGGGCGTTTTGCCTAAAAAGCGGAGCAACTCTTCTGGATAGTGTTGGAGAGGGTTTTGCTCAAACCAATTGACATGCCAAGCGGCTACATTGGGGTCTTTATGCGGCAAAAAGAGGACTTTATCGAAATAGCCCACCGGCCCCACTTTGAAGGGGGGTGGGAGGAATCCCTCCAAACTTGGCATCTCGACATTGCCTAAGAAGGCAAGGGTCAGGTGGCGATGCTCTGGATCAAGCAAACGCCCTCCTGGCAACTCCTCGGGCCAAGGAGCTTCAATTTGCAAGGCAAAGAATAAGCGTTGAGTGGCCATCGCCACCTTATACCAACTCTTCAGATTGTTTGGGATAGCCTCTGACTCTCGATCTTATTAAATATAAATAATATTTAATTTATTTCGATATTAGTTGCAATAAACATCGACGATAATTATATTAATATAAATCAAACAAAATGGAATAAATATGCATCTATTAAATCAAATTACAACTCTCAGCAATCAGATGATGATATACAAACAATCTTCCGATTTACTATTAAATGAAGAAAAGGGAGATCCCGAACAGAAGATCCAAGAAGCGATTGAGTTATCTGATAAATTTATAAAATTTGACAAATCAAATGAAGAACTAACCACAATCGTTAACAAACATATCAAAGAGATCGCATCTATAAGGCCAGGGAGAAAATTGCTTAAAAGTTTATCAAAATTTGATAAAACAATAGAAGTAAAAAAGAAGCGAGAATTCGAATTCCAAGTTAATTCGATAGTAGATATTTTTACCAACAAACCACTTCCTACCGTTTATGAAATAGGTGTTACGGCGGATGAATACTTAGAATATATTGGTATGGATTCTGAAAAGAATGAACATTTGTTGAAACGTCCCGCTTGGGTGGGATTTGGTCACGAGCTCGTCCATGCATGGGAAGCTTTTGCTTTAGAAGAGCTCAGTGAAGAGCAAGAAGAGAAAGAAACTATTTTATTCAGCATGCACAATGGATCGGAGCAACACACGGTCACGGGGTTCAGACAGAGGATTTTTACAGATAAAGATCGTCTCGACCCCATGAGAGTCCTCTGTGAAAATACATTTCTCTTGTATGCACATTTACCTCCCCGCACCCGTTATTATAACGATCCTCTTTCAACTGAAAAAGCAAAATTTGCAAGTACGGTAAAACCTTTAAGCAAAGAGATGTATTATGTTTGGCTTGAGCAGAGAGTCTACACAGCTCACCTCACTCAACTTCCCATAAACAAGGTGCGCGATAAATTGTATGTATCGAGACAATACTTGTTTAATTACATCGTTCAATGCCCAATAGCTGTTAATTTCCTCGCAGAAGAGTGGAAAGAGAACCGAGAGTTCATCTTGGATCTCGTGCAATGGCCTCACATCAATATCCTTCCTCACGTTCCCAAGTGGTGTGCAGACAAACAATTCATGCTCGAAGCCATTCGCCGCAATCGTGATGCTAAAGAACATCTTTCACAAAACCTCAAAGAGGATGAGAACTTTATGAAAACGGCAGATCGATTATCCCTTTTAAAGAATTAACGCAAACCGCTCATTCCATCGACAACACCGTTCTTCTTTTGGGAAGAATCACTGAGACAGTTGCCAGTCCTAAGCCCACGAGCGGAAAGCCGGCTAAAACCCCGACAGCTCCTAGCATTACAGAAAGGAGCGGTCGAGCAGCTGGCCGATAGAGGGCTGCCAAAACTGATGGGGCCAAGCAACAGACCGACAACTCATAAGCCTTTGCCTGCAAGCTTAAGATTCCCGAAGCAAAAAATGCCATCCCAAGACCACTTAAGCCCACTAAGAGGGTTGGTAACTGCTGCCAAAATTATAGACAGATATAGTCAAACATGATATTTCATTCATATGAAATTCAGCGTTTGTGACCTGCCCCCGAAAGTTGTCCGTGCTAAAGTAGACATTCCCTATTTCTTCGTCGAAATCGCAAAATTTTCTTCCTCTTCTTGAGTGAGGTGGTTCATAAGTGCGCAAGCCGCATTTCGGGCTTGTGACCTTATGAAGGACCGAGCGATATCCTGTTGAATTGTTCGCGACCTTGTCGTGAAT
>JAFEGQ010000189.1 GCA_018239785.1 Verrucomicrobiota bacterium | reverse complement strand
CAGAGGCTGCAAGAGTCGAAAACCTTTGTCCCCCATTTTTACGTGACCCAGGAGATCAACGCTTCTCCTCTTGTGACTCTGCGGGATCAACTCCTGACACAAGGACTCAAGGTCTCTTTCAACGATATGGTGCTGCGCGCGTCGGCTCTGGCCTTGCGCTCTCACCCTGCCATCAACAGCGGGTACAATTCGGCGGACGATACCCTCATTCGGTTCAAAACGATCGACCTCTCGGTGGCTGTGAGCATGGATGATGGGCTCATCACCCCCATTGTCAGGCATGCTGACTTCAAAAGTTTGGGGGCGATTTCTTTGGAAGTCAAAGAGCTCGTTGCGCGCGCTCGTGGGGGGAAGCTCATGCCGCATGAGTATTCAGGGGGTTCTTTCACCGTCTCCAACTTGGGGATGCATGGGATCACCGAGTTGGCGGGGGTCATCAACCCTCCTCAAGCTGCTATTTTGGCAGTAGGAGGGATTAGGCAAGCTCCTGTCCTTCAGGGCAATGCCGTAGTAGCAGGCCATTTGATGAATCTAACCGTTTCTGCCGACCATCGGGTGGCTGATGGCGCCGTCGTCGCTGCTTTTCTGAAGGATCTGCGACAACTCTTGGAGAACCCCTCTTTACTGCTTCTGTAATGGAAATTCAACCTCCCCCGTCATGTGAGCCGATTGAACCTCAAAAGGAAGATCGGCGTGACTTGGCCGCAAAAGTAGGCTCTTATTTGGGGCGCGAGTGGCGGCAAGCTGAGGAAGAGGAGTTGGCATTGCGAGAGAGGATCCCGAGTGAGCCGCCTCCTCACTTTTTGCCAGAATTTGACCAAGAAGAATTTCCCGCAGTTGAATATGCCTTACAGCGGATGAATTTGAAAGAGCAGCTGATGCAGATTCTCTGTATCTACCCTAACAATCCTTTAAGTCCTTTGGAGATCGAGCAATGGGTAGAATTGGGGGTAAGGGCGTTTGTCACCCCCTCACGCCTGAAACAAGACGACATTCTGAACTTTACCCTTTGGGAGTGGATCCAGCCAGCTCCGCCGACCCTATTGGCTCTTACACGGGCTGACGAGACGTTAAGAGAGGCTGTTGGTAGGGAAGTGGGGCACATTTTGCGCGATCAGGGGTTTGCTGGAGCGCTTCTTTCTCCAGATATTTCCCTGATTCAGGGGTTGCAACAGGGGGGTGTTTGTGCGGTCCCTCTTTTTGAAAAAGTGGTGAGAGGGCAATTTCGGCCAAGAGCTCGCATTCGCCCCGAGGAGATGGTATTTTATCGGCAAGGGATGGGATGGTCTCTCGATCAGCGCCTTTTCATTTGGCTTGACGGCTCTGAAGATAAAAAGATCATCAATCGATTATTGCTCGAAATCCCAGAAGAGATCATTCAGGGGAGAGCGCAGCAAGTCTTAAGGGCAAAGATGAGGCGCAAGCGCTTTTCCGCCAAAGCGCCGCGGCGCCCTTTGCAAGAGTTGCGCTACGCCGTTTACAAGGACAACTTAGATCTCTTGCGGATGGAAGCTCATGTTCTGCGCTCTATTCAAGAGGTGGCGATTTTAGAGCTGGGAGCAGAGGGGTTCGACCCCCTAGCGCAGGCGCTAGCTCAACGTTGCAAAAAATTGCGCCGTTTTCAGCTCCAAGCCCAGACATTAACTGCTCCAGGAGCAGAGAGGCAGATGAGTGAGTGCTTATCAGGGTGTGAGCTCATTGTGATCGCAGCGCGAAAAGATGTCCCAGAGATTCCCCATTTTGAAGAGCTTTGCCATCGGCTAAGAGCGCATGGCAAATGGGTGGTGAGTGTATTTTTTGAGGGGATCATTCCTCCATCATTGGGACCCGCCATCTTATCGTTAGAAGCAACGCAAGAAGCTCAAGAAGCAGTGGCTTCTGTTCTTCTGATTTAGCGTGATTTGCAACCTTGTTTATTTGAGGATGGTCTATGGAAGTCATGAGTTCGATTGTAAAAAATAAAATAGACATCTTTCGAAATTCATAAGTGGTCATCAAAAAGGGAAAAGGACCGTGCCTCTTGGAAGCATCAGGCCAGGTAAATATACCCAAAACTCAGGTTATACCATTTCCTAAAAATAAAATCATAAAATAGCCCAACCTCTAGAGCAGAGTTGGCGTATTCGATTTGGGATATCGACAAACCAATTCCAAGCACTACAGCACGCATCCACAATGGCATCAT
>JAFEGQ010000188.1 GCA_018239785.1 Verrucomicrobiota bacterium | reverse complement strand
CCAAGCTCTAACCGATAGGCGAGAGGCAACGGATGTGTATTTTGGGGGCTTTGTGCCCCTTTTTTTTAACCCAAAAGTGTTACCCATGTGGGTTGGCTAAGTGTTACCCATGTGCCTTTTGTACCACAAATCGGGCATGGGCGCGGGCACGAAAAACCAACTCTTCATTCAACATGTGTATAAATGCTGCATTAGAAGAAAGCCTCAAGGGGGATGAAGAGTCTCAACACCTTTTCCTGATTGCTCTCCAAAATGTTGCAGCAGCACATGATAGCGCATAACTTACTCATTTTAAGCAACTTAATCGAGCTATGCAGTTTTTTGCTGCATAGCACTGCACAGTAAATTGCATAGCTTGCCTAAACCAGCGCAAGCTCTCTCTTAGGCTCAAACTTCATCGCAATTTGTTTAGAAACTCCCTGCTCTTCCATCGTGATCCCATAGAGCACATCGGCTTGAGCCATCGTCAATTTATTGTGAGTGATAATGATCACTTGGGTCTGCTCCCGAAAGGAGCGCAACAGATCGAGAAAACGGCCCACATTCGCATCATCGAGTGGGGCATCAATCTCATCGAAAAGGCAAAAGGGAGCCGGTTTGACCTCAAAGAGGGCAAATAACAGAGCCATGGCGGTCAAACATTTTTCTCCTCCAGACAATAGTTTAATCGAGCGCATCTTCTTCCCAGGGGGTTTTGCGATAAGATCAATCCCCGCCTCCAAAGGATCCTCAGAGCCCACAAACTGGAGATCTGCCTCACCCCCATTAAACAAAATCTGAAACTGCCTTTTAAAACTCTCGCGCACCTGCTCAAAGGTGGTGAGAAACTGCTCTTTGCTGAGCTTGTCGAGCTCTTCGATGATCTTCTGCAGTTCTTTTCTCGAACGGTCCAAATCTTCCATTTGCTTGGAAAGATGCTGATATCTCTCTTGGCACGCCTGATGCTCCTCAATTGCCCCGAGATTCACCGTCTGAGCCCCCTCTAGAGTCTGTTTCAGCTGCTTGAGCTCTTTTTCAGCCTCCTCCAAAGAGGGGAGATGGAAGTCTTTGTCCCGCACTTGATCTAGGGGTAAACTAAAACGCTCCAGCAGCTCCTCCTCTTGAGCTGTTTGTTGGGCAGTATAAGTCGCGAGCAACACTTCCAAACGATGCATCTTAGCTTGAAGTTGCTGCGCAAGCCCCTCTCCTTGGCGCGTTTGCTTCTCAACCTTTGCAACCTCTTCTTTCTCGAGATTTACCTCTTTTTGAAGCTCCTGACACCTCTTTTGCCCCTCTTGAAAAGCGTTTTCCAAAAACGCGATCTCTTGTCTCAAAAGCTCTTGATGCGCCTGAAGCTCTTTGGAAGAGGCGCTTAAGCCTTGTGTCTCCTCTCCGATCCGCTTTTGCTGGACAAGATACTCCTCCTCCTTTGCCGACAGCACCGATAGATGAGTGGAAAGGCCCTTTTCCTCTTGTTCGACCTTCCTATAGCTCTCTTCAGCAGCCCCTTTCTCTCTCTTTGCCCGCTCAAGAACAATCAACTGCTCTTTGAGTTGCACTTCGACATCCACAGAAGAGAGATGCTCCCCCTTTAAACGCTCTTCTGCTTCCTCAACGGCTTTTGACAACTTGGCCTTACTGCTTTCGAGCTCTTGGCTCTTGTGAGTGAGCTGCTTTAACTCCTTATCGAGCCGCTCGTGGTGCAACTGCTGCTCTTGTAATTCTTTTTTTCCCTGCTGCAGGCCAAAGTTCACCTCCACTTGCTTCATTTCTATGAGGCGATGCTCCCGCTCTTGCACCGCGCGCCGATCGAGCAGCTGCTGCTTAAGCCCCTTCAGCTGCTCTGTCTTTTGCAGCCATTGCTCCTTCTCCCCTTCTTTGGCAGCGATCCGCTGCGTCAGCTTTTTCAACTCCGCTTCCCGCGTGAAAAGACTTAAAGCCTCGGTAGTTGACGAGAACAGCACCCCATTGCAATCGCGATAATCTCCTCTCTCCGTTAAACCAGAACTTTTAGTAAAAAATTCCTCCAAAGAAAGAGGGGCGATGGATCCAAAATCGCTCACCTTCAGCTTCCCTTGCTTGCAGAGGATCGAAAAACCCTTGAGCCCTTGCGCCTCCGCATATTCCCAGATCTCTCGAAGGGTGGCTTCTTCTTCCACAAGAAGCGTCCCTTCATAAGGACGCATCACAGCTGCCATCCCCTCTGGCACCTCAACCCCCTCATATAAAGCGCGCACTTTCCCTTGAAACTTCTGCTCCTTTAGAAGAGCTTTAGCGGCTGCAGAAAGCCCCTCTTGCTCCTCTGACAAGCGGCGCAAAAGACGCATCGAAGCCACTGCGTCTGCCAAATCCATCTTGGCTTGCTCAAAGCTCTTTTGCCCCTGCTCAAATTCGAGAGCAATCGCGTGCAATTCCTCTTCAGTGCTCTTCCACCCTTTTTTGGCCTCGTTGGATTTATGAATGAGCTCTTGAAGTTGTATTTCAGCCGATCCATTAGAGCCTTGCAGCATCTTGCATTTGCCATCCACGCGCTCTAGCTGACTCGAAATTGCTCCCAATTGGGCAGTAGCACTCTCAAAGCGGATCTGCTCTTCCTTGAGCCTCGTTTGCAGAAGATGAGTCTCTTCCATCCGCTCTAAGCGCAGACGCTGCACTTTTTCCACCAGCTCTCGCTTGGAGGCACACTGCTTTTCTAAATTTTCCACTTGACGCTTAGCCTCATCGAGCGCGTGCCGAAATTGCTGAAGGGTCTCTTGGAAGCTGCTCCCCTGTTTTTCTTTCTCGATGCGCTCTTGGCGCCAGGCCACCAACTGCGCCTCTAAACGACCAGCTTCCTCATGAAGTTTCTTTTGCCTTCCCTCAAGCTCTTGAAGCCTCTTGTGGCTCGAGCGCTCCTCCACAGCCTTCACTTCCTTCTGGCTGCGGAGGCGATACAGCTCTTCTGTAGCCCCTTGGAGCTGTTTTTGACGCTGTAACGCTTTTTGCTGCACTGTACCTAACGCCTCACCTAGCGCCTCTTGAGCCCTCTTGCCCCCCTCCAGCTGCTCTTGTAAAGCATTCAGCTCCCCGATCGCCCTCCCTCTTTGCACCTCTGAGCTCTTCCACTTGGCGACGATGAGCCCTTGCTCCAGGGTCTGCAGCCTCTCTTGATGGGCTTTAAATTTCTTTGTCTCGGCCACCTGTTTTTCGAGAACTTTCAGCTGTTTGGCAACCTCCCCAAGCACGTCGGCTACCCTCGAACAATTGAATTCCACCTCGGTCAGCTTTGCCTCCGCCTCTTTCCACTGCTTGCGGTAGCGGTGAATCCCCGCCGCCTGTTCGAAAATGGGGCGCCTCTCTTCAGGAGAGCGAAAGATGATCTCATCCATCCGCCCCTGCTCAAAGATCGCATAGGCTTCCTTGCCCATCCCCGAATCTAAGAAAAGAGAGTGAATTTCCTTGAGCCGTACAACATTCCCATTGAGGCGATACTCCGATTCTCCCGAGCGGTCTAAACGGCGACTTAAGACGATATTATCAGCTGCCCCTGAAAACGTGAGAGTCACTTGCGCAAAAGAGGCGCTTTTGCGCTTGGCAGTCCCTGCAAAAATCACATCTTGCATCCGCTCGCCGCGCAGCGACTTGGCCGACTGCTCCCCCATCACCCAACGAAATGCATCGGCAACGTTCGATTTGCCACACCCGTTGGGGCCTACAATTCCCGACACCCCCTCGTCAAATTCAAACGACGTGCGATCGGCAAAAGACTTAAAGCCCCACAACTCAATGCGCTTTAAATGGAGTCCTCTTTTCGACATACCGCGAGGATATGCCGTCAATCTAAGGAAAATGCAAGCCTAAAAAAGGGGGCTTCGCTACGATGAAGTCAAACTATTTTTTTATTCACTATGACCGATCCCATCAAGCCCTTAAGCCACCGCAATATCTACGCTCTCTTTGCTGCAGCCGCCTTTATCTTGGTCCTTCTAGCTGTTGTGATGGTCCTACCGATGTTTCTCTCCACCCCGAAAGGGACAAAAATGTTCCTCCACTTTCTCAACCAGCGGATTGCAGGGGAGCTCCAAGTAGGCAATCTCTATCTCGATTGGTTTTCTGGGATCAAAGTCACCAACATCAAACTCACGAGCTCCAGTGGAGAGACCGCCCTCACCGTGGAAGAATTGAACACAAGTCGAGGATTATTGAGGTGGGTCTGGGGCAGAGGCGATTTAGGAGCCGTTTCGATTATTACCCCCTCTTTGACGCTAAAACTCGACAAAACAGGCAAGAGCACCCTCGACGAAGCCCTTTGGGGAGAAGAGGCGCGAGTAGCCAAGCAAGGGAACAAGCCCCTACAAAATCCCTGGCCCCATCAGCTGCCCATCGGCGAAATTAGCATCTACAAGGGGAAGATGACCGTCGAAGCAGCAGGGGCTCCTACAGCGCTCCTTGAAAACCTCATCGCGCATCTCAGGCACTCCCACAAAAGGGCCCCTGTCCACATAGAGGCCGACGCCATCTCCAAACTAGATGCTCTAGAAGGACAGCTCCATCTCAATCTCATGGTCGACGAAGCACAAAAGATCTTCAGAGGCACAGCAGAAGTGCACCACTTTGCCATCACTTTAATCGATCAACTTCTCACCTTAAACTCTCCTACATGGAGGGGCCTCCTCACGGAAGGACTCGGCCCAACCCTCGACCTCAATTTCAGCGGAGAAGGGGGGCTCAAAGAGGGGCAATGTGCCCTTAAAATCGACACCGCTAATCTCAAAACCTCGCTTCTCGCCTCCGCTCAAGCGGGGGATGTCTCTTTGAAGGAACCTATGCTTGTGCTCTGCACACTCCAGCCAGCTGTCGGAGACCAGCTTGCCAATCTCGCCCCCGTTTTTCAATCCGTTCAATTCCAAGAAGCCGTCCACTTAAAGACAGAGATCGGCTCTTTTCGCGCCCATCTAGATCCCAACTCTTTCCAACTGCAAGAGCTGATCTTTGATGCCACTAGTAGCTCCTCCCCCTTTAAGGTGACGACCCCTCACTTAGGCACCTGGCCCGTCACCCGTTTAGAGGGCAAAATACATGCGCAAGGCCTCCTCTCCCCTCTCGATGCCAGCTTCACCTTTGTCAGCACTCAAGGCACTGTAGGTGTCAAAGGTACCTTAAGCCCCTATCCGGAGTTTTCTCCGACCCTTACCGACCTGACTGTCTCCGATCTTCCCCTTTCGTTCATCCAAAATATCTTCGAAATCAAGCAGCCCCTTGAGCCTCTTTTAGGCGAAAAACTCACTCTCATTTTTCACGCAGAACAAGAGACTTTCAGCGTGAGCGCTACCACCTCCCTTCTTCAACTCCCTCTGACCCACTTTAAAAAGGGAAAGATGCTAGAGCTCCAAGCTCCCACGCAAATGACGTACCTTCTGACACCAGAGTTCCTTTCCTACCTCCTCGCACCTGCCAGAGCCACTCTCACCCTTGAATCCCTTTCTTTGCCCTTTCCTCAATGGCCTCTAAGCACCTATCCCTGGCGCACCATCGCAACTTCAAGCCAACTTTTCATTGAGGAGGCCTCTCTCAACCGCTCCTCTTACACTCCACAGATGTCTCTCAACGAATTGCGTCTTGGCATTACAACAAGCCATCTTCCAAAAGGTCAATTCGTCGGCACCTGCGTTGTCCACTTACCCCAAGCAACAGGGATCAGCGCAGCCCTAGGAAAAGAGGGCTTGCCCCTCGAATTTCAAGGGAATTACCACCTCACCGATCAGTTAAAAATGGTCTTAGATGAGTTTGTCGCCTTCGTCGAAACTAGGTACCTCGAATTGCGCCTTTCAGCAGCTTTAAAAAAAGATGGCCGTCTCCTGCTGACAGCTCCTCTTCTCGCCAGGCTCGTGATCGATCCTCACTGGCTTGCCTCTTTAGATCCAGAGCTTGCCGCCCTCGTGTTACAATCTTTTTCTGTCCAATTCGAAGGCTCCCCAAGTGAGCTCAATTTAGAAGCTCTCACTCTCAATGAGCTTGTTGCCAAAGGAAGAATCCACGTCTCTCCGATTAGACTGGGAGGAGAAATCGAAGCAAGCATCGAAGAGCTCAAAGGAGATGCCTCTTTGAATCTCCCTAAAGAAGACCTCTTCGTCACGCTCAGTGGCAATACGAAAATGAACGATGGGCGCACAGGGAAAGTGAAGATGGCTCTCGAGGCCCATCAGTTTTTGGACCTCTCCACCACCTCCTTGCAAAGTGATGTCACTTTTGATGTTCTTCCAAGTGCCTTGATTGCTCTTATCACAGGAAAAAGGGCCTACTTGCGCCTCCTTGGCCCTGCCCTCAACATGAAGCTCACAAGCAAGTTTGAAGCGCTCAAACCCCTACAAGGACAACTCACCGCCCACCTCTCCTCTCAAGCCGTCGATCTCGACACCTTCTTCCGCTTCTCGGAACACTCGAAATTTAACATCAAAGGAACCCTCGGCAAGGAGGGGAAAATCTCCTTTATCGGAGAGGGGAAAGAGCTCATCGGCTCCAATCGCACTTACACAGCCCAAGGGGATTTTGAGTCCTTGCCCATCCCAACGCTCACCCAAATGCTCCCTCTCCAAGAAGAAGTCAGGGCGCAAGTCAGTGCCCTCTTGGGAGAAAAAGCAAGCGGCAGCCTAGCAGTCGATCTTCAACAAGACAGTGGCCCTTTGCGCTTGAAGCTCGAATCGACCCACACACGTTGTGCATTCGAAGGCATTCTTTCTCCAAATAGCTTGACCCTCACTGCCCCGCTGACAGCCTCCATCGAGCTCACTCCTGAAATTGGGCAGCTTGTCGTAGGACACCTCAACCCTTTCTTCCTCACGGCATTGCGATCTGTTGCGCCGATCACCTTAGAAGTCCAACCCGAAGGCTTTTCATTCCCCTTGCCCTACCAGGAAAACGCCCTAGAAGTCCCGTCAGCCACTCTCAATTTAGGCAAACTCTGGCTGAAAAACCGTGGGGAAGTAGGAGCATTGGTGGGGCTACTGAAACACTCCCCCCTCAACGAAGCTCAAGAGCTCCAAACATGGTGCACCCCTCTCTATTTCTCCATTGCTCACGGAGTGGTCAACTGTAAAAGAATGGACACCTTAATCGGCTCCAGCCTTCAAGTGGCCTCTTGGGGAAGAGTCGACCTTCCCCAAAATAAAGTGCGGATGACCCTTGCCATTGGAGCCCCCTCTCTGCGAAAGCTTTTAGGAATTCAAGATATTCCTAATTCTTACTCCCTTCTCTTGCCTGTCCGGGGTCCCGTGAACGACCCCTATGTCGACTCGAAACAAGCCACGTTAGCCATTGCCGCTCTTTTGGCGCGCAAAGAAGGAGCTGCGGGTAAAATCTTTGGAGGAGTGCTCGACCTGGTCAGTGGCAACCTCCTCAAACAAAAAGACATCCCCCCTCCCACCACACAACCCTTTCCTTGGGATTGATTTTTTCTTTATTTCCCCTCACCCTCATCGATGAAATAGGTGTTCAGCAATCCCAGCAGCTATCCACTCCTCAGAAAGAGAAAAAATCGGAGAACCCTTGTGCTCCTTCCAAAGAAATTCTCGAGTGCGCGCGGGTGCTCAACATCGATATGACCGATTACCTTTAATACGATTCAACGCAAAGGCGCAAAGGGGGAACAAATAAATTTTTATCTATTTACACCTCTTCTTCCCCCTTGCTTTTTCGATGTAACCTTGTTACCTTAAGTCTCCATGTTAGACTTAAAACTCATCCGCAATCACGTGGAAGAAACTGAAGCTCGCTTGAAGGCAAAAGACCCAAGTGTCCACTTGGCTCCCCTCCTCGCCCTCGACGAAAAGCGGCGCACGCTCCAAGGAGAAGTCGAAGAGCTCAAAAATCGGCGCAACTCTCTTTCAAAAAAAATTGGAGAAGACAAGCGCGCAGGCAAAGACACCTCTGCAGCCATGCAAGAGGTCCAAAGTTTTGCCGATCAGCTCACCTCCCTCGACCACACCCTTGCTGCCATCGAAAAAGAGCTGCATGCCTTGCTCTCCATCTTGCCCAACCTCCCAAGCGACGACATCAAAGTCTCCCCTGATCCTGCCGACAATGTCTGCATCAAGGAAGTAGGGAAGAAACCCTCGTTTACTTTCCCTGCGAAAAACCACCTTCAGCTCAACGAACAGCTCCATCTCTTCGATTTTGAAAAGGGGGCAAAGCTCTCAGGCTCTGGCTGGCCCACCTATAGAGGGCTAGGGGCCCGCTTGGAATGGGCGCTTCTCCAGTACATGGTCGAAGTGCATGTGAAAAATGGATTTGAACAGTGGATGGTCCCTTTCTGCGTCCGCCCCGAGATCATGTTTGGATCAGGACAGCTGCCAAAGTTCAAAGATCAGATCTATCATGTCGCAGATAGTGACGTAGATCTCTATTTAGTTCCCACCGCAGAGATGGCTCTGAATGGGCTTTATCAGGATGAAATTTTAGAAGAACACGAACTGCCCAAACGCCTCTTTGCCTACACCCCCTGCTTTCGGCGCGAAGCGGGTGCGGCAGGGCGACAAGAGCGGGGGCTGATCCGGGTCCATCAGTTCAATAAGGTGGAGATGTTTTGCTTTGCTAAGCCCGAAGAGAGTGCAGCGCTTCAGGAGCAGATGGTGGCAAGTGCTGAAGAGATCCTCAATGGCCTCAATCTCCACTACCGCAATATGCTGCTTGTCACAGGGGACACCGGTTTTTGCGCGGCAAAGACGATCGACCTTGAAGTGTGGCTGCCAGGTCAAGATCGCTATTATGAGGTCTCATCTGTCTCTAACTGCACCGATTTCCAGGCACGCAGAGCTGCCATTCGTTTTCGGCGCGGTCAAGGTGGCAAGCCCGAGCTCGTCCACACCCTCAACGGCTCTGGCCTGGCGACCTCTCGTCTGATGGTGGCGCTGCTAGAGAACAACCAACAAGCCGATGGTTCGGTCCTCCTTCCTCCGCTTCTCGCTCAGCGCCTTGGAGTGGACCGTTTGAAGCCGTGATCGTCGACGTAAGGAGCCCTAGCGAATTTGCACAAGGGCACATTCCCGGCAGCGCTTCCCTCCCCCTTTTCTCTGATCAAGAGCGGGCCCAAGTGGGGACCCTCTACAAAAGAAACAGTCCTCTTGAAGCTTACCAACTCGGCTTGGGAATCGTCGCCGCAAAAGCAGAGCAGTTCATCGAAGCAGCCTATCACTTAAGTGCTGGTGCACCCCTTAAGCTCTACTGCGCGCGCGGGGGACTGCGAAGTCACTCGAGCGCCAAACTCTTGCAACTCGCAGGCCTCACATGTTCGACGCTCCCTGGAGGCTACAAAGCCTACCGAAAAGAGGTGAGGGAGACCTTTTTGCGCTCTTTTGACTTGCGCATTTTGGGAGGGTTCACGGGAAGCGGGAAAACAGCTCTCCTCTATGAATTAGAAAAAAAAGGGGAAGCCATCCTCGACCTCGAAGCTCTCGCCCATCACAAGGGCTCTTCTTACGGCCACCTTGGAAAGCTCCCACAGCCCAGCCAAGAGCACTTTGAAAACGTGCTAGCGGAAAAATTGAGAGCGCTTTGCCCCTCAACACCTCTGTGGATCGAAGATGAGAGTCGGATGATTGGAAGCTGCCAAATTCCAGAACCCCTATTCCAACAGATGCGACAAGCTCCCTTATTCTTTGTCCAGCGCTCTTTTGAGGAAAGAGTTGCCTATCTTCTCGACGAATATGGGTCTCTTCCCTCCGATGCGCTCAAACAAGCCACCTCCCGCATTATGAAGAAACTAGGAGGGGAGCGAACAGATCAGGCTCTCAAAGCCCTTGAGAGAGGAGCTGTCAAAGAGGCGATCAGCCTCATCCTCCCCTATTACGACAAAACCTATCTCCACTGCTTAAAGCGGCGCTCTTGTCATTTTCCTCATTTAACCCCCAACTGATCTTGTTTTTTATAAACTTCAATTTAAATAGAGATCTCGACTTTGTACATTTTGAGTGACTCGCTGCGCTCGCCACTCAGAAAAATGTACAAGGTGAAAAATAGAAGTTGATAGAGAGCTTCCCACTTCGCATACTGATTGTTTTAATGCGACAAAAGGTAGGCGACAATGGACTCTCTATCTCCCGAAATTTTAGCAATCTTATCTCCTTTTGCGATACTT
>JAFEGQ010000187.1 GCA_018239785.1 Verrucomicrobiota bacterium | reverse complement strand
TCCGCTTGAGAACCGGCTCCCAAGGCTACGATAAAAGGGGCCCCATATTTTTCAGGTTCGTAGGCAATGGCCACCGCGATGTGGTCGGGGTTGGTGACAACAGCTCTTGCCCTTTTTACAGCTCTAGGCCCCTGATCGTAGGCAATTTCTTGGGCAATTTGCCTTCTTCGCCCTTTAATTTGTGGATCGCCTTCGAGATCTTTATATTCTTGCTTGACCTCGAACTTTTCCATCTTCATCTCTTTCGAGAAAACCCGTTTTTGATAAAAGAGATCGAAAACTCCGACAGCTAAAAAGAAAAGGCCCACTCTGATCGCGACTTTTTTCAAAAAGCTCGCAACGACATAGGCCCCTTCGATCGGAGTTAAAGCCGCTGTTTGGACCACCGCCTTAATGTCTCCCATCACAACGTGATAGATCAAAAAAGCGGCGACCCCAATTTTTGCCATCGACTTGAGGAGCTCGACAAAGGTCTTCATCTTGAATTTGTTGCGAAGACCGGTGATGGGGTTGAGTCGTTTGAGGTCGGGCTTCATCCCCTCTGTGGCGAAGAGGGGGCCAATAATTAAAAAATTCACAATCACTCCAACGAGGGCGATCAAGCCAGCCATGGGGAGGGTGACTTCGAGAATGAGGTAGAGCATGGCTTTGCCCACTTGTGGGAAGACATGCGGCACATCTGCCCTCGTGGCCACCTTAAAGCAAGCGGTCATGAAAGTGGTCATCTTGTCATACATGTAGCCTGCGAAGGAGAGGAGGAGGAAGATCGAGGCGGCGAAGGTAAAGGAGCTAGGAAAGTCTTGTGATTTTGAAACCTGCCCTTTTTTGCGCGCATCGCGCAATTTCTTGGGGGTCGCCTTTTCACTTTTTTCTGCCATACTCGCTCAGACTATAGGGAACTTTCCCTCATTGCGCAAATATTCAAACAGCAGTACACTCTTTCTATTTCTATTGGAGAATTGATGACTAAGTTAGCTTGTGGCATTGTGGGGCTCCCCAATGTTGGCAAATCCACCCTTTTTAATGCGCTGACTGCCCACCAAGCAGAGGCGAAGAATTACCCCTTTTGCACGATCGATCCCAATGTGGGCTTGGTCGAAGTGCCCGATGAGCGCCTTGCGATCTTGAGTAAGCTCTCTTCGAGCAAGAAGATCATCCCTGCTGTCATTGAATTTGTGGACATTGCCGGCTTGGTAAGGGGAGCTTCGAAGGGAGAGGGGCTGGGCAATAAATTTTTAATCAATATCCGAGAAACCGACGCGATCTGCCATGTGGTCCGCTGCTTTGAAAACGATGATGTGATCCATGTTGAGGGGAAAGTCGATCCGATCAGCGATATTGAGACCATTGAGTTGGAGCTGACCCTCGCCGATCTTCAGATGGCGGAAAATGCCATGGGGAAAGTGGAGCGTCAGGCGAAAAACAACAAAGAGTTGCAAGTGGTATTTGGCGCCTTGAAGAAGGCAGTGAACCACTTGAGTCAGGGATTGCCGATGCGCACTCTTGCTTTAGGTGAAGAGGAGCTGAAAGGGCTGAAAGCCTATCCTTTCTTAACGGAAAAAAAAGTTCTTTATGTCTGCAATGTGAGTGAACAGGATTTGCCGGGGATGGAAAATCCTTTGGTCAAGCTGGTGCGCGAGTATGCAACGCGCCAGGGCAATGCAGTGATCCCCATTTGCGCAAAAGTTGAGGAGGAGATCTCTCAGCTGAGTGAAACGGAAAGGGGGCCGTTTTTAGAAGTTGTGGGTTTGAGTGAGCCTGGATTGCATCGCCTCATCCGCGCCGCTTTTGAGATGTTAGGGTTGATCAGTTTTCTCACGACAGGGGAGATGGAGACGCGGGCTTGGACGATTCCGCGAGGGACGACAGCTCCTGAAGCGGCGGGACAAATTCACACCGACATTCAGAAAGGGTTTATCCGGGCGGAGGTGGTCTCTTTTAAGGATATGGTGGCTTATCAAGGGAGAGTGGGGGCGAAGGAAGCTGGATGTGTGCAAACGAAGGGAAAGGAGTATGTCGTCCAAGATGGCGATGTGATCCTTTTTTTGCATAACTAATGCTATTTTTACCCTGCTTACGAGGCTTAGAGCCTCTTCTAGTCCGCGAGATTGAAGCACTTGGGATTGCAGCAAAGGCGAGCTATTGTGGCGCTTATGTTGAGCAGATGGATCTCAAGACGATTCTCACTCTCAACTACTGCTGCCGTTTTGCCTCACGGGTCTTGTTTCCTTTAGGCCGTTTTAAGGTTTATGACCAAGATAGCCTCCATAAAAGGGCAAAAGCCATCCCTTGGGAGAACTTTTTCAAACACGAGAAGATGACTGTAGCGGTAGACGCCAATGTGCAGCATCCCAAGTTCAGAAATAGCCTTTTTGCAGCGCAAGTCCTTAAAGATGCGGTGTGTGACCGCTTAAGAGATCTCCATGGGTGGCGCCCCTCTGTAGACACTAAAGAGCCAGATATCCAACTGAATCTCTTTATTCATGAAGAGTGGGCGACGGTGAGCTTTGACACTTCGGGTCTCCCCTTATTTAAGAGGGGATGGAGAACAGCTTCTGTTCAAGCGCCTCTGCAAGAGACACTGGGAGCAGCTCTTCTCGCCTTTGCGGGGTACACAGGGGAGGGGACCCTTTGCGATCCTTGCTGCGGAAGTGGCACCATTTTGATTGAAGCTGCGATGATTGCGACGAAGACCCCCCCTGGGTATTTTCGGAAGAAGTGGGGATTTACCCTGTTGCCTGAATTTGACCAAATTCTCTGGGATGAGGTGCGTTCCCACTATGATCGGCAGATCACCAAGCTTAAAGGGAGTCAGATTTCGGGCTCAGATATCGACCCTAAAGCGAGACAAGCGGCTCAAGCCAATGCGAAAGCGGCAGACTTTCCGATTCCCATCATGCGCAAGTGCACGCAAGAGGCCGATCTCATCGTCACCAACCCTCCCTTTGGAGTCAGGATGGGCAAAGGGGTAGAATTTGAGCATTTCTTAGGTAAGCGCAAGGTCATCCTATTCCCCAAAGAGGAGCAAGTGGAGGGAAAAGTGTTAGGGGCCTTCTCAAACGGCGGCATTCCTTGTGTCGTCGTTGAGCTTTTCAATTAGTCTTGAATTTTATACTCCTTCTCTCCATCCTCAAGCATCAATAATTTGAGTGGAATGGCGTATGAACAAGCTTGCGACTTTTTTCCTTTGTTGATCCTCGGAGTCGCTGTCCTTCATGCACAGGGTCCTACAACCATTAGAGGAGGGGAAAGGGGAGCAGAACGTGTTCCGCAAGGAAGGCGAGCGAGACATTATTGGTGGTCTGGACTTGGCGTGCAGGTTGTCTATGGCGGTTACGATCACTATGCGATTGAAGTGGAGGGGTGCGAAGTGCATTTCGTCCCGGTATCTCGATTGGAAGCATTGCTGCGATTAATTGACTGATAAATCTTCGGGGATCATCGACAAAGAGGCATACTTGCCTCCCATGTCTCTCAGGAGTTTTTGCCACAAACGCTCTGCTGGCACCTCAAACAGATAACTCCCACTTGCGCGACAAAGATGCCACCCTCCATCGAGAAATTCTCGCTCGAGCTGCCCAGCTCCCCATCCAGAATAGCCAAAACAAAGGCGTAACGGAGGGCTCTCTGAATTCAAAAGGCACTGCTGAAGAAAGGCAAGGTCGCCCCCTAAATAACAGCCAGGCAGCATCTCAATCGTCTGTTCGGGGATGTCAGGGATGGTGTGCAAGATCATCATTTGATTGGTTTGCACAGGACCGCTTGCTCGCAGCTCAATGTTATTGTTCACCACCTCTTCGACACTGAGAATCTCATCTAAGAGCTCAAGTTCCAAAGGCTTATTCACAATGAGACCAAAAGAACCCCCAGGCCCATGCTCACAAAGCAACACCACAGCGCGAAAGAAAATTCCCTCCTGCACTTCGGGTGCAGAAATGAGAAATGTCCCTTTTTCAAGGTGTGAGTAGGGGGTGGCTTCCATAATTCTCTTGTACCTGGAGGGCCCCCTTGCTGCCAAGTTTCTCATTCAGCTCTTTGCAAATCAGTCAGTTCAGCGTTCAGACAATCAAGTCTTTCCTCTAAACAGCGTACTTGAGCAATAAGATTGGTGGAATTTTGGCGTAACAGTGTAGGGTTACCGCTGTATTGTGCTTCTTTGAGAACCGCTTGAATCTCCTGAATATTTTGCGACATTTGGTCGATGTCTTGTTTCATCTTGCGCCGCAGTTCGGGAGAGGAGCGGTAAGAGTGGTTAAGGCGACCAGGGCCCCGTCTATTGACTTGGATCGCGTGTTGGCGCTGCCATCCTTTATTCAGGTGGAACAAGAGGCCGTAGTTATTGACATTGCCCACCAAGTTATTGCTTTGGCTCAGCAAGTCGAGTGTTTTTTCGTACAGCTCATCATCTTGGATGAGCTTGCCTAAAGTCCCACGCCCTTGGGCCAGATCTTTAGCAACCCGCCCAATGTTTTCCATCGGTTGGATCCCTTTTTGGGCAAATTCACCGACGTTGTTCACCGCGGTGTCCAAATCTTTCCAAAAGTCTTCGGCCGCCAGTGTGATGAGCGCTTGGTCCAATCCATGCATCGCATGTCCTAACTGCTCGGAGGCCTCTTTGATCGAGCAGATCAGTTGGAGATCGTTGATCTCAAT
>JAFEGQ010000186.1 GCA_018239785.1 Verrucomicrobiota bacterium | reverse complement strand
CCCCGAGGGCTATCTCTTTATCGATGGGTATTGGGATTGGCCTCTCGATGAAATCGGAGAGATTCCAGTGGATGAAGTCGTTGAGACGTTCTTTGTCGACTACCCCGATTATTTGCCCTATTACGCACACCACTACTACTACCATCGCGATTGGTGGGACGACTGGTGCTGCACTCCACCTTGGTGGGGATGGACAGGCTGGTGGGCACTGCCTTGGTTCCAACAATGGCAAGTGTTCTGGTGGTGGGGTCATCCCGGCTTTGATCGCCCTCATTGGATCCATGAGAATTGGGCAAGACGCATTCCTCGCGCGAATGCTGCTGCGCGCCAACGCCTTGCGAGCGGCCGCGGAGGAAGAGCATTTCACCAAAGGCGACAAGGCCTCAACGCTAATCCTCGTGGAAAAACGGCTGCAAGAACAGCTGGAAGAAAGGCTGGACAAGGAGCAGCGAAAGCTCGTTCTAATGCCCAGGCTCATAAGGGGAGTACAACTAACGCTAGCCGTGTGAATGCTGGTCAAGCTCGCCGTGCAAGTGGCGGCCAAACTCATCGTGCAAGTGGCGGCAGAGGCCATGGCGGTGGGGGCGGAGGCCACGGCGGCGGACACAGATAAAAGGTGAGGAAAAATAGTGCTGCTACATGATCCAAGAACTTTCAGTGAGGCCTTTGAAACGCTGACCGCGTTGGCGGATATTGAGGAGAAGTTCGATTGGGGAAATTATTTAGCATCACAAAAGGAAGAGGAAAAGCCGCCAGGCTTGATCTGGCTGCAACTCCAACTTCCCGACCATTTTTCCACAAACGTGCGTCGTTTGTTTGCTTTAGTCCTCCATCAATTTTATGAGCTAGAGCGGACCCAGGGGAGCCTTGCTGAACGCAAGGAAACTCTCCATCAGCTCAAAGCGATGATGGGGACGGTAGGGGAGGCGGCTGTTCGATTAGATCGGGCCGCCTCTTTTCTTTTTGGCTTTCCTGAAAGAACGATTTTAGCGCTGCCAGAATATCGGGGACTCTGCCGCTTTTATCGCTCTTGTCTAATGCGAGAAGCGGGGAGGGGGATTGTTTTAGGAGAGCCCTCTCTTGTGCGCGATTTTCTGAAGGTGGAGCAAGATCTCGATTATGAGCTGGCTTATCTCAAAAGGGACAATGGCTCTTCTTTTCTCTCCGACCATTTACGGCAAAATATCTTCCTGATCGCCGATTTTGAACTCTATAACGCGCAATACACGGCAGATGATCCTTTAGTCCATCTCCAAGTATGGGTCGATGAGTGGCGCTGGTCTGCTGCAAAAAGGATGGTGGAGGAGCTCGCACCTCTAGTACAGAAAAATTTGACGGGATATTTGCGCTCAGCGTGGATCGCTTTAGAGATGGCTGCAAATCCGGAAAACTGTTTGTTAAATGGCCATCCGAAGGCTTGTTTGCACTATTTCGAAGACTTTGTCCGCTACCTACGCGCAGCGGTTTATGAAGAGCGCACCGATTTTGCGCAGGCTCTATGTATTGCCCTCTACACAGCAAAAGGGGAGAGCCCTTCTCTCAACAGCTTACTCAAAACAACAGAAGGGGAGACGTTGGCAGCTCATTTGCGCCTTGAATATGGGGCATTTCGGCAACTTCTAGAGCACCACCCTCATGGGCCCCTGTTTAAGCTGCTCGATCTATTACGCCAGGAAAAGGTGGGCCCCTTTAGCCCTCTTTTGCTCGGGAATATGCCGCAAGAGCTGAACTGCAGTTACTTTGGAGACGATGAGGTTCACCTTTTGCGTTTGCCAAGCCCTACCATCCAGGAGATGGTCGAGGTGGCCCATATCGACCCCACCTACTGGTTGTTTCACGCACAGGGGCGCCATTTATTGATTAATTTGCAGGACCGCCAATCATGGAGTGAGGAAGCTCGGGCGCTTGCTCTAGAGGAGCTTGGAGCCTATACCTTAGCTTCGAATACAGACTTTTACCATCAGCGCGCCCTCCATGAATACAACAATGATGCTAAGCAGTTTTTGGATCATTTTTTTGAACAACTGCAAGGGACTCATGCGACCTACCACTTACCTGGGAGCATTGTTGATTTTGTGGAAGATCTCTTAGGCGAAGTGCACGAGGTGTTTTTTGAGCGAAGGAGAGAGTTGTCGCTTGTTGAGCGGAGGGCTTTTATCGATCTCGTCCATTTTTTTATCGTTCTCAAACTCGTGGAGGTCGATTCTCCCGATTACCTCGCCTTTGTCGATAAAGATGGGGTGGACAGAGCAGGGGCAGCGACAGGGGCGTTCCTCGGAGGGCTTGCGATTTTGCGAGGGGAGATGATCGGCAACGAGGGAGCCTTGCATAAGGCGCTCTTCTTTGCTCCTCTCCTCGTTCGTGAGAGAGTTCTGTTAGAAGATCGGATGGAGCGGTTGTTGGCGCTTCTCACACTGATGGAGGAGAAGGTGTCACAGCGCCATCTTTTCAAAGAGACGCTGCGCTCCCTATTTTCCGATCGAGTGCTTTGAGCCTGCTGCCAGGCTAATCGTCAAACTGCTTATTCAATTTCTTTGGCTGACATGTTTGGGGTAGGTAGGATAATGCATTT
>JAFEGQ010000185.1 GCA_018239785.1 Verrucomicrobiota bacterium | reverse complement strand
CATAAGTTCACAAGCCCGAAATGCGGCTTGCGAACTTATGAACAACCTCACTCAAGAAGAGGAAGAAAATTTTGCGATTTCGACGAAGAAATAGGGAATGTCTACTTTAGAACGGACAACTTTCGCGGGCAGGTCACGGCTGTTAGTTCTCAGGCGTTTTTTTAAATAATATTTCAGATGTTCTTCTGAAAGAGATCGAGAAGTATTTCTGCGTCCTTTTTTTCTCCTTTCAGCTTGCTGTTTTCTAGCTTTAATTGATGCAGTTCTTTTTGAATCGTGTCTCGACTGCTAATTTTTAATTGCAAGTTTTGAGAGACGCTTTCTGGCATGTTTTTTGCCAGCAATTGTGTCGTCTCTTCTAGGGCTCTTAACTGTTGATTTTTTTGCTGAATCTCTAAATTCATTTCATTTGCTAGTGATTTTATCTCTAATTCCAACTTCCCTAAAGTATCTTTTTTTATTTTTAATTCATTAGCGAGTTCTAGTTTTTTATTTTCTATATTTTTTTTGTCAATTTCTGTCTGTTTAACCACATTCGCATAAGATTTTAGTTGATTAGCTAATACTACATATTGCGAATGAAAGGAATTTTTTTGTGACTCGCTCAATTGAGATCGCCTCTCAACTTTCTCGATGACCTCCAGGGATTTTTTTATAGCTTTCAGTTGATTGAATGTATTCGAATCGTAATTTTTAACATATTTATCCAAATTAGATGTGGTTGTTAGTGGAATCCATGGCTTTCTATTTTCGATATAATTTCCAGCTATTTTATTAAACATCTTTAATAAGCTGGTTCTATTAGTGTCTTTTAGTTGATTTGTTAACATAATTTTTGAAAATAAATCATTTACAAGCTTTTTCGGATCTTCTTTTTTAGAGATTGCAGATGCTATAGCTTCAAGTTCTTCTTTAAATACGAATTGAAATTCTGGGGAATTATTTGCTAATTCAATTATTTTTTTTAGTTTTTCTAAAGACGAGTCTTTTTTGGCGTAATTCAGCTCTTTAGTATAAGTCTCTATTTCCTTGGAAATTTTATCGATACTAGACTTTTGATATAGAAGAACTTTTTCTTTGTTCTTTTCTAGAAGCTCTATTTCTTCTCTTAATTCATTTGCGCTATTTTCGTTTTTAACTATTAATTCAACTTCTTTAGAGCCTTTTTTCTCTTCTTGAATTTTTTCTATTTCTTTATTTAAAGATTCAATATCTTTTTGCTTCAATAAAATTTGACTTTCAAGCTCGCTCTTTTGCTCTTTGAAGGCTGAGATGTGCTCTTTCATATATTTTAATGTAATATCAATAGAGTCGATAATGATTTTAACTTCTAGGCGAACAGGATCTTTTTTGTTAATTTTCTCACATTGATTTTTTAGCTCTTTGGACATCTTCAGAAGACGAATGATTTCTTCTTTTTCAATCTTACTAATATCCACTGACTTTGCATCTATTTTAATCGGAGTAGATGGTTTTTTATTGCTTGCATCACCTTTATTTTCTAGTGAGATTATTGGTTTATGAGTTGGGATTTCTAGTTCTTTGAGTGCTTGCATAAAATTGACGCTTGTTTCAGAAGGGAGTTCTGAGATAGCTGCCTCTGACTTCATTTGTGTCTCTTGATTGAGAATGCCTATCGCATTTAGATCATCAAATTCAGCAAGAATGATGGCTGAATGAATGTGTTCTGATAGCTCTCCATGTTTCTCAAATACTTCATTTAACTCTTTTTTTATCTTTGCTGTGGAGGCAATAATTTGTTGATTTAAGCGTTCTGTAGAAATTTCATTGATTGATGTATTAAATTGATTAATCCTGCCATTAAGTTTTGTATTTTCAGTGTTGCTGCTTTTAATTTTAGATAGAAATTGCAGTTCATCTGACATTTTTGATAGCGAACTTTTTAAGCTATATAGATCTGATATTGAAGTTTTTGAATTTATATTTTCAATAGAGCTCGAAAGATCTTCATATTTTTTTTGAATTTGGTTTTCGCATTTTCTGAGATCTATGTTGATTTTTACCATACTCCACCAAGTGGAGATCTGTAATCCAACTTTACTAAGAAATCCTAATTTGTTTTCCGGATCCTGCCACTTTTCAATATTTGTTTTTAGATCATTTATATCGGTTTTTAACCGACTTAGATCTTTATTCTCTGTGATCATGGTGGCATCCTCTATGAGTCTATTTTTCCTCCTTATAACTAAAAACAAAATAAATTTATATAGTTTAATTTATTTATTTAATTAATTAGGAGATAGCGCTTTACGTAGAGGGGAGCAGCGTGTCACAAATCCCTTTTCCAAAAGATCGAGTAGCGCCCCCCTTCTTCTTCCTCTTTGCTAGTCTCAGCAGCGAGATAAATCTGACGGAAGAGCTCGAGTTCGATCCGCATCCTGTCGAACTCTTGGTTAATGCTCCGATAGACGTGCACTTCGACATTTTTTCCGAACCGTTTCCCAATCAAGATTCCATACTCGTCGCTGCCAGGGGAGGGCGAAGAGATCGTAAGAGTGTCAATCCCAATTCCTTGGTGAAACTGCGTGAAGAGGTCGGGGCCGAAGTTGCCTCCCGCCATTTGGAGGCTCACTTGAGCCAGCTGGATCGCTTGTGCGGCAGTGATCTCTGAAGTGGGACCCCCAAAGAGGACATAAGAGAGGATCTCTCGTTCCGTTAGGGGAGGAGAGGAGTAGAAGTTGAGCTTTACATCGGGGATGACGCCTGCGATATTTGCATTAATCTGTACATCAGCAACTTCTAAGGTTCCCGTGAGGTCGAGCCATGTCGACGTTTCAGGGGGGCCGTCAAAGGAGAGGATGCCTTGCGTGAGCTTAAACTCGCGGCCTGCGAGCTCGAAATTTCCCTCCCTGAGGTTGAGCGCTCCTTGTAAGAAGGGGGCATTGGCCGTCCCTAAGATCTCCATCTCTCCGCGCCATTGCGATTTGATCCCTTTTCCTTCAATGGAGGCATGGCGAGGGATTTTAAGGGAAAGGGCGAGCTGCACATCAAAGGGGCGGGATGGGAGCATCTCCTCTTGATGCGTCGAGGGGACGTTGATGTAGCGGACATTGAGGAGGGGAACGCGAGGGGGGAGATCTTGGTCGAGGTGAATTTGCAGCGCGGGGGAGGAGAGCTCTCCTGTCAATTGCAGGGTCAGAAGAGTCCCATGTAGCCCCAAATTGCCAGAAAGGCGCCCTTGTGCCACCTCGAGGTTGACGATTTGGGTGTTATCGAGATGAAAATCGAGAGCGAGAGGATAATTCTCAGAGGGTTTGATGGCGATCACTCCTTGTGCGGAGATGCGCCCCTCTTTTCCATCTTCGGCAAAAAGACGCTCGAGGCGCAGTTCATTGCCTTCAGCGACAAGGTAAGCTTCCAAATTCTCTAAATGAGCGCCGCTATACACATCGTCGATACGCCCTTGAGCAAGAGATAAATTGCCTCGAACCTGCGGATGGCCTGCAGTGCCGCTGAGTTGAACATGGGCACTTAACGTCGCTTGCACTTCGACCGTGTCTGGCAATAAAAACTGGAGAAAAGGGGCGAGCTGTCCGATAAAATCGGCTGTCCCTTCGATCTTCCCTTCTGGAGGGATCGCAAAAGGAAAGAGGCGCAAGGGGAGGCTGAGGTGCCCTTTGGCTTGGTTAAGGTTGACATCGAGGTTGAGTCGCTCATCAGCAAATGTCCCTTGGAGGGAGCCGTTGATTCTTTTGATATCGACAATCATGGGATCTTTAAGGTGAACGTTGCGCCAGTTGAGGTCGATCTTGCCTTGGGTCCCCTCAAGCGAGGCGCTTCCATTGAGAAAACCTTCGAGCTTTAAGCGGGGATACAGGAGTTCTACAATCGTGAGGGGAAAATGATGAGCTAAAAAAGAGGTTTCACTGACAAAAAGAGTCCCAGCTCCCGCTTGAAGCTTAAGGGGGGAGAAGTGGATCTGTTTGCCGGTGCTAAGATGCCAGGGCTGTTCAAGCCTCACAGCTTCGTGAAACAAGACCCCTGCAAACGTGGTCAATTCAGCAGTGAACCCTCCCTTTTCAAGTCCCCACCATCCCGAGGCGTGCCCCTCGTGGCTGTTTTTTCCTTGTGTTTCCCAGTTGATAAAGAAGGCCCGCTTAATTCCTTGTAGCTGTGTAGAGAGGGAAAGGGCGTCAAAGTCCGAAGTGGAAACAGAAAAACGGTCGGCCTGTAACGCAAAAGCCTCTCTCTGGAGAGAAAAAGAGAGCTCCTTAAGACCATAAGCTCCGACGCGTAGCGTGGGAGCTCTTGCAGTCAGAACGCCAGACTTAAATTCGCCTTGTAGGTCGAGGTGGAGGGAAGGGGCTTGAAATTCGAGCAGATGATCGATGAGGGAAAAGCGCATCTCTGACCAGGGGGTATCTCCGAGGATAAAAAGCTGGCCCGGTTGCTTGGAGATCACTCCTTGAAGGGGCTTGCCCCCAATGGAGGCTGTGAAATTCCCCTGCCAAGAAGAGGGGATGCCACAAAGATAGAAGTTCAAAGTGTCGAGAGGTCCTATCGAAGAGGCAGTTTTGCCTTTGAGATAGATCTGAGCCGTTTCTCCGTCCCGTTTTACCCGGATAATAAAGGAGTTCACCCTCAAGACGGCTGAAAAGTCCTTATCCAAGCGAAGAGTGCCTCTCACTGAGAACTTTTCCTCGCTGCCCTCCAAGGTCACTGTCTGAATTTTCAGCCTTTGGAGTTCGATTTTTTTCGCCAGAAGAGGGAGCACTCTGAGAGAAAAGGAGATCTTTTGGGCCTTGATCTGATCAGTTTCGACCTGATCGATCGAAAAATGGAGAGGCAAAAGCATGCCCACTTTTCCTACGGCAACGGGTCTGCCGGTCTTTTCTGTGAGATAGTCGCTGAGCTGAACACCGAGGGCCTGCTGCACTTTTTCGATTTTGAGGGCAAGCATGGCCCCTCCTAAAAGTAGACTAAATAGGGCAAGAAGAGCGATAAAGATATTTCTCATTAAAAAGGCTGTCCAATATTTACATAGATTTCGAAATGGCGAGCTCGCCCCTGACTTCGGTTGAGGGGGAAAGCGATATCTAGAGAAAGAGGGCCTATTGCCGTGTAGTACCTTGGCCCAATTCCGACAGAATTGAGCACTTCTGTATCAAAGCGGGGCCACTGCGATGTGAAGACATTCCCCACTTCGTAGAAGAGGGCAACACCAAAATCATTGTTGATCCTTAGGCGCGCCTCTGCTCCGTAGATCATGATCGAGCGCCCTCCAGTAGGCTTCCCATCTGGTCCAATAGGACCCACCCTTTGGTAGCGGTAGCCCCTCAAGGCAGCATCAGAGCCGGCATAAAAACGCTCTGGAGGGGGCACCCTTTGATCGCTTGAGAAGAAAAGAGTTCCCCAAGTGGCCCATCCCGCCAAGATGAGTCGTTTGTCGCGGAAGAGCGTGTGGTAGCCGTAGACCCAAAGTTGCTGTTTGGAAAACCCCCTCAAGGAAGCGCGGTTTTTGATGGAGGTTTTTGCGGGTGGGTCTAACGGCACCTGTTCATTATCGACAATATTAATAGTAGGTTGGATTTGAAGGTGGAGGCGAAATCCACATCCTGGGTCGAGCAGATCATCGACCGTTGAGAGGGTCCAATTCAAGGGGGCGCTGAGCAGGGAAAAGGTTCCGTTGTTGTTACTTTTGCGCGTTTGCACTTGCTCAAACTTGACGCCATAGCTGTAGATGAATCGGCGAAAAACCCGATCAATCAGCACAGATCCCTTGAACGATAGGGCATCGTAGGCGGGCTTATTTTCGTTCGATCCTTGAGCGCTGAGGAGCAGGTTTTGCCGACAACAGAGGAAATGGGGGCGGCGGTAGGAGAGGGTTAAGTCTTGCTCCCGATTTCCTGTCGTCCCTTTGATGGTGAGTTTATCGCCCATTCCGGTGATATTGCGATGTTGCAAGAAGAACTCAGGGCCAAAGCCCTGCTCATAATTATAACTTATCCCTAATCCAAGAGTGCGAGACTTGCGCTCTTGGACAGAGACGATGATCGGGAGTTGCCCTTCCTGTTCGACTTGTGCCGCGTGGGTGACGCGGACAGAGCAAAAAATTCCCGACTCTCTAAGGAGCTCTGTCAACGTCGCGACAGCGCACGGATCGTATTGATCGCCGTAGCGCCAGGGGAGGCATTGAATGATAAAACGGGGGCGCGTTCTTTTCAGTCCATTCATGAACATCTTGCCAAAAGTGCATAAAGGGCCGCTATCGACTTGGAGAGAGACAGAGACCGTTTGAGCAGCTTGATCGACGATAGCGTCTCGCTCTTTAATTTGCGCTAAGGGCCAGCCACACTCGTGGAGTCTTTTTAGGAGGAGCTGTTCTGCGTCTAAGATCCCTTTGGCCTCTGCGGGCTCTCCTAATTTAAGTCCTAAATCTGAGAGCTGAAGGGCTTCAAGGGGATAGCTCCCTTGAGGATCGTCGAGGAGAAATTCCACAAGGGGATAGAGAGGACCTGTCTCAACGATCAAACGGATCGGCTCTCCCATCTGCAGAGTCACTTTGGCACCGTAGTAGCCCTTCGAGTGGAGCACTTCGAGGAGGCGTTTCACATCGGAGTTGGCTCGATAGTGGAGCGCATGAAAGGAACTGGGGGGGTGATCGCGATTGCGAATGAGGACAGAGGAGGCGATGAGCTCTTTTTTTAAAGAGCCCTTGACCCCTGTGATCTCCACTTGATAGGAGAGCAGGGGGAGGGATAGAAGGAGGAAGCAACAAAGAAGGCGCATCATACGCGCGCTATTTTGCCTGCGAGCGACAAAATAAAACAGGCGCTCTTTACGAGCGCCTGCTGAAATCAACAGAAAATGTCTGTTGTGCTCTACTAAAAGAGTGCGCGCAGACCGAAGAAGAGGCCGCTAAAGCCTACATCATCACAGTCATTTCTCCATGACGAACCGCTAGTGCGATTAGTCAAGCCGGGGTTCAATGCTTGTGGGAAGTCAAAAACGTTCCAGAAATAATCCAGTTCGTAGCCCACTTCGCCAATGATTGTCCAGCAGTCGCAGCACCAGGTGTAGTCCAGACCAACTCGGAAGTCGAGTTCTGGAGTCACATTGGTGACAGACTTGTAACCAGGAGCATAGACAGTGTCTGTGGTCGCGATTACGCCCGTTGCAGTTGTTGTCACTGCAGAGATGTTCTCAAAGGTCGCTGTTGTTTGACGCTTTCCAATGACCCCAAGGATGTTGAGCTCACCGATCACACCAAAGTCACACAGCAAGTTGCGGCGTCCTCCAACTCCAATCCCAAGAGCTCCCCCTTGAAACTGAGCTTTTTCACGCCCATGTTGAGTTACTAAGGTGGTAGTATTCGTTTGGGTCGTAAAGCCGACTCCACGTGCATGACGCTTGTGCTCCAAATCGATCCAACGGCCGTTGATGAAGCCATACATCTCGCCATTGCAAGATGATTTGATTCCACCGACGCGCACGTCGACGTTTTGGTAGCGCCACTTCACGTTGCCAGTAGCAGAGTCGAGTCCTGTCACGTTATCCCGTAGGATAATCGAGCCAGCAGGACCATCCAACCTTGCTGAATCATTGGCTTGGAACCACTCATACCCAACACCGACAAACATGCAGTCTTGGATATAGTCGCCCCACACGCGGAATCCCCAATCTAAGTCAGGATCGATTGTTCCAATCGCTCCTGGAATGGTTTGGGTCGTTCCGGGGCCAATCAACGTGTCAATAGCCCGCTGAGCAAAATCGTAGCGGCAAGTAGAGGGTTGAAACAACAGAGCGTGTGCTCCAATTTCAAAGTCCCCGTCACATGCGCAAGGATTCCAGCAGCATGAGTCGTTGCAGGGATTGCAGCAGTTATCGGCCGCCACCTGTGGAGATGCGCCGAGCAACAGCAAACCTGCTGCTGCTAACGCAGCTCTAAACGTAGTTTTTTTCATAGCAGTGCTCCTAAAAATTAGGTGCTTTTTTGCTCGTTCCCCACGAGGAGGACCGTCCTCCCCCATTAAAACGAGTTTCAACCGCATCTTTCCCAGATCTGCCATTTTTTGTGTACTAAAAAAAGCGCGGAGGGCTGAATTTCTCAGTTTTAGAGGTCATTAGGGCCTTCTGAAAGGCTCTTGAAGAAAGAACGTCTGATAAACGTTCGTCTGTTTCGAGGGTTGCAATTTTTGGAAGTTGTTCTACATGACGATTGGAATGGCCTTATCAGACGCTCTTGAAGGAGCGCCTGATAGGGCTGATAAGACTAGAAGAGGGTGCGGAGGCCAAAGAAGAGGCCGCTAAAGCCCACATCTTCGCATCCGTTTTTCCACGATGTGCCACTCGTGCGATTAGTCAGACCGCTATTCAATGCGTTTGGGAAGTCAAAGACGTTCCAGAAGTAATCCAGTTCGTAACCCACTTCACCAATGACCATCCAGCAATTACAGCACCAGGTGTAATCCAGTCCGATCCTCAGATCAATTTCTGGAGTGACATTGGTGACCGACTTGTAACCTGGATCGTAGAGCGTGTTGGTAATCTCCCCGTCAGTGTTTACGATATGGGTGAAAAAGGTAGCTGTGGTTTGCCGTTTTCCGATGACTCCAAGGATGTTGAGCTCACCGATCACCCCAAAGTTGCAAAGCAAATTGCGGCGTCCTCCAACTCCAATCCCAAGAGCTCCCCCTTGAAATTGAGCTTTTTCTTTCGCGATATCTGTTTCGTTTGCAACGGCAACCGGTGGACGCACTGATGTTGTATTGCGTGTGTGTTCAAGATCGATCCAGCGGCCGTTGATAAAGCCATACACCTCACCATGGCAGGAGGATTGGATGGCACCGATGCGCAGATCGACGTTTTGATAACGCCAATACAGTCTTCCATCAACGGTGCTACTAGAGAGTGTATTGTCTCTCATGATGGTGTTAAAAGCGCCGAGCAAACGCCCTGTATCGCGCCCCTCAAACCATTGATACCCCACCCCAGCAAATAGGCAGTCTTGGATATAGTCGCCCCATACGCGGAACCCCCAATGCAACTCAGGGTCGATGGTCCCAACTGTTGCCGTGTTGGGGATTGTTGCTCCCAACCCTCCTGCGTTGAGAAGATTAACCCGTTCAGCGAAATCAAAGCGGCAAGTGGACGGTTGAAATAAGAGGGCGTGTGCCCCGAATTCAAAGTCCCCACCCCATGTGCAGGGATCCCAGCAGCCGTTGTTGCAAGGGTTGCAGCAGTTGTCGGCTGCAACTTGTGGAGAGGCGCCAAAGAGCAGCAAACCCGCTGCTGCTAACGCAGCTCTCATTGTAAGTTTTTTCATAAAAAACGCTCCTATAGATGTTTTAAGGGAATTGAGATTACAGCTTTATCAGACGCTTATAGAAAAGCGCCTGATAAAGTTGATGAGATTAGAAGAGGGTGTGGAGACCGAAGAAGAGGCCACTGAAGCCCACATCATCGCAGTTGTTTCTCCATGCCGTGCCGCTGAAGCCACCAGTCAAGCCGGGGTTCACTTCATTTGGGAAGTCAAAAACGTTCCAGAAGTAATCTAGTTCGTAACCCACTTCGCCAATGATCGCCCAGCAATTACAACGCCAAGTGTAATCCAGTCCGATTCTGACATCGAGTTCTGGAGTGACAGAGGTGACCGATTTGTAACCAGGGACGAAGAAGGTGTCTGTAGTTCCAGGTGTAGTGCCTCCAGTCACTACCTGAAGATTTTCAAAGCTAGCTGTGGTTTGACGTTTTCCAATCACCCCAAAGATGTTGAGCTCACCGGTGATGCCGAAATTGCACAGCAAGTTGCGGCGCCCACCCACTCCTAGTCCAAGGGCTCCTCCTTGGAATTGAGCTTTTTCACGCGCATTTTGCGTAATTGTAGTGGTACCACCCCCTATAGACTCTGTGAGCGTTCCAGTTGCAAAGCGCTTGTGCTCCAAATCTATCCACCGGCCGTTGATGAAGCCATACATCTCACCATTGCAAGAGGACTGGATGCCACCGATCCGCACATCGACATACTGATAACGCCAATGCAATTTTCCGCTTGTGGAACGAAGAACAGTGAGGTTGTCTCTCAAGATGACGCCACCGCTACCCGCACCAGATCCCAAGCTTCCTGAGTCATTTCCCTGGAACCACTGATATCCCACACCTAAATACATGCAGTCTTGGATATAATCGCCCCACACACGCAAACCCCAGTGCAAGTTGGGGTCGATGGTTCCAACTGTTGCCGTGCTGGGGATCGTTGCTCCCGGCTCTTGTGTGACTAGAATGTTAATGCGTTCCGCGAAATCAAAGCGGCAGGTGGAGGGTTGAAACAAGAGGGCGTGGGCTCCGATTTCAAAGTCCCCGCAACAGTTGTCTGCTGCCACCTGTGGAGATGCGCCGAGCATCAGCAAACCTGCAGCTAACGCGGCTCTCAATGTCAGTTTTTTCATAGCAATGCTCCT
>JAFEGQ010000184.1 GCA_018239785.1 Verrucomicrobiota bacterium | reverse complement strand
CTATTCTGCTCCAATGCGCGCAAGCGCAAGAGCAGCCCGAGACTTCTACCTTACTTACCTTTATGGCAAGTGCCAGCCACCTAATCTTGACAACTGACATGATTGAATTTCGAAAGAGGTCTAGTAAGAAAATAAGATTTTTGCCACAGAGGACACAGAGGAAAATCAGGGGGTCATCGGCGCAAAGAGGCGACTCTGCAAGCCCTCAAAAGAGCTTTCAAAGCGGCTTTGCCGCTTAGTCATTCGCAGATTTGCTCAGTCCTTGTAAAATGGGCATCGTCTTAGGCTGCGTAAAATAGATCGTTTGAACAACTTTGTACCCTGTCGCATCATCTTCATAGGTAAATTCTACGTTCAAGCGATCATTCTTGATGTCTTTTGCCCATGTGTGTTCTGACAAGGTATATAGAAAGTGATCAGGGAGAAGTTCTAGGCGAGATCCTTTCTTGAAGTGGGTGTCGAGCAATTGTGTATCGAAAAATTCCACTCCATGATTATCCCGTATGATCGTGAAGAGGCAAGGCTCATACCCTTTTTCTTTAAACTGATGGAGGAGGTCTTTTGTGAGTCCTGTTTCGAGATGGAATGCTAGAGGATTAAAATTTTCAGGAAAAGATGCATAGGCGTCATAAGTCTTAAAGAAGAACATCTTATCTTGAGGGAGGGCATCACTTGGAAAGTTTTTCTCAAGGGGAGAATCAACGCATATCATGCAGTTATTGTGGATATGAGGGAGAAGTTCCTTACTTTCGAGGTCGCTCGAATTAAGGACTCTGATATAGGAATTCAGAGTAGGTAGATCTTTAGAAAAATTTTTCCACAGCATTCTAGGGAAAGGATTTTTTTTCAGAGCTTCATGCAATTCGTCTGTTTTTTCAATTGTGCCTAGAAATTCAAAATGGATTTTTGGGTGCTCTGTGAGGAGAGTGATTGCCACAGTAGCACACGCCCCAGGGCTAATAGTAAATTGCTTAATAAATTTCAAAACAGTTTTAGTGGATTCAGGAACTCCAGATCCCTTCTCTAAAAAGGAGAAGATCTGGAGTTGTTCCCCTCTACTTAAAATAAGGTTAAGTTTTTTGGGGTCAAGTTTGGCAATGGCCTTGGCAAGGAGATCGATGTCTACTGTTACGGAGCCTACATCAAGAAGGAGAAGGTTTTTGCAATAGGGGAGGATGCGGTAAAGGAGGGCGAGATCTTCATTGTATACGTTAGATGACAGGTGCAGCAAAGAGGCGAAGAATTTCGCCTCCGGAGTCCCTTCTTTGAGGGGCGTGCTTGGCTGGCCAAAAGCTTCAATAATTTCTTTTAAGTAAAATGCATGGAATAAAAGAAGAGCAGGAGGTGTCTTGCGGCTATAAAGGGACCTTGCGATCTCAATCGGAGCGCCCTCTTCGAAGCCCAATGCATGCAAGTCGACCGTTGATAGATGAGGCATTCTTTCAAACCAAGGCTGCAGCTTAGCAAACGATGTACGGGCAGAATAATCGTTAAGATCAAACCAGTGGGAAGGAAAATGGGTGAGCTTTTTGCAGTAGCTTATGACATTGCCTGAGGGATTGTTGAAATCGAAGTCTTTAAACATTTCTGTGGGTTTAAAGGGAATTCTGCCTTGAATTTTCTGAAGGCGCTGGTTTTGGCTTAAGTATTCAAAAAGAGCAAAAAGAGGATCCTCTTCTTCTGGGGGAAGGGTTGTCCATCTTTCAAGGTCAATTTCCTCGATTTCAGGATGAGTTTGTAGATGGGTGAGCAGATCTTGGACTGATAAAGATTTATCTAACACCTGCAAATGGGTGGAAGTTTTTTTGAAACACCAGGGGAGAGGGATCAAAATCGCCGAACTGGCAGCAATTGCAGCGACTTGAAACCTCTGGAGAGTGCGCTTCCATGCCGCATGTCCAGCAAAACCCAGTCCCAAGAGGCCAATAGCTGTGACCACACTGCTAGAAAAAATCCGAGCTTGCTTGTGCGTAGAAGTCCAATAAACTGGGGCCGAGGAAAGGGGGGAGATGTCTGATTCTTCTTTCATCATGTTTTGAGCTCCGATTTTTAAACTTCTCGTAAAGAAGAGAATTATAGTGACAGGAGTCTTTAAATGGCAAGATGTGGTTGATCGTGAAATTGCCATTGATCTAGCGTAAAAACTTTGATAAAAGAAAATTGTGCAATTCTTGGCCCAATTACCAGCTCTCCCGTCGATGCTCGAGATGATCCGCCATGAAGCTGAAAGGGTGGGGTTTGAAGAGCCCGAAGTGAAACAGATTGAATTGGTTGCAGAAGAAGTGCTCGTCAACATCATCACCCATGGCTACTCTGGGCAAGGCTCTGGGGATGTGGAGATCGAGTCTGAGCCCTTGGGCCGGGGAAAATTAAAGCTCATCATTCGAGATCATGGACCCGCTTTTAATCCTTTGGAACAAAAGAAAAAGGTGGATTGTGATGCTCCCTTAGAGGAGCGCTCCATAGGGGGCTTAGGCCTCTTTTTTATGGAGAGGTTGATGAATGAAGTAACCTATACCCGTGAAGACGATACAAATATCTTAACTCTAGTTAAACTTGCGGGTTAAAAAGCCTCTTCCAATTTATTGATGATCGTCTCATTTTCTCGGATCTCCTCGAGTAATTTCTCAAGAACATCCAATATTGTTTTTGATTTATTGTAGACTCCCCGTGTGGCAAAAACGAGTTCGAGATGAATAGTTTCTCCCTTGATCACTCCAATGAAGGTGACTGTTGCTGTCTCTTGCGCAAGGAGTTGGGGGGCGATCCAGACTACAAAATTTTCGTTGAATAACGTCAACTTATCGTGGGATTCGAGCACATGAAAGTAGCAGGTCAGGGGATCTTCCCCAGGCGGTTTTTCCTTAAGGATCCCTAACTGCTCAAAGAGAGCTGGGGTCACTTCGACCATTTCTTTTTGTCCTTGACATGCAAAGCGTTGCATCAAAACTTGGAACTGACGTTCGATCTCAATAGGTGTTAACATAGTAGCCCCTCCACTGATTCTTTAGCAAAAAGCATGCCAGACAAAGGGCGGTATGGTATAAGATCTTCCCCTGAACTATGGCTTTGCTTTATCGCCCAGATTTGATTGTCGGTTCTCGTCGGGCTCGCACCCTTGCAAAAGCAGTGGGGTGTGAGGGGGTTGGTCTCCATACGGGCCATTTTGTGAAAATGCAGTTTTGTCCTGCTGTTGAGGGGACAGGCCTACAGTTTTGTCGCACAGATTTGCCAGGCACCCCTCTGATTCCCGTCTCTTACCCCTTTGTCCGTTCGACTCATCGAGCGACCACCATAGGAGTGGGGCAAGCCTCTGTCCATACCGTCGAACATGTGCTTGCCGCCTTGCGCGCTTTTCAGATCGATAATTTAACGATCGAGCTCTCAGAAGCAGAACCCCCCGTCGCTGGAGGGAATGCCTCCCAATTTGTCCAGATGATTCAAAGTGTAGGGGTGGTAGAGCAATCGCAAAATAGGCCCATTTTACGGCTCGATCGCCCTTTTTTCTACTCATCAGGAGATGTCCATCTCATCGCTTTGCCCTCTGAAGAGGTGCGCATTAGCTACACCCTCTATTACCCCCAATCTCCAGCTCTTCTTTCTCAATATTTCTCGATTGCGCTAGACTGCGACAGCTTTATAAAAGAGCTTGCGCCTTGCCGTTCGTTTGCCCTTTATGAAGAAGTTTCCCCTCTTCTCGATGCTGGCCTGATTAAGGGAACGAGTCTCGATAGTGGGATTGTTGTGAAGGGAGAGGCGATCTTGAGCAAAGATGGTCTCCATTTTCCCGATGAAATGGCGCGACACAAGGTGCTCGATGCTGTAGGTGATTTTGCCCTTTTAGGAGTGGACGTGCAGATGCATCTTATCGGAATCAGGGCAGGTCACACCTCCAATGCTGCATTGGGAAGACAAATCGATGAATATCTCAAAGTGGAGGGATAAAGTGAGCTGTCACAAACATGATGTTATCATCAATCACAAGCAAATTGCGCACATTCTTCCGCACGGATATCCCTTTTTGCTGGTCGATAAAGTCATTGAGCTCGATCTTGAAAACAACCGAATTATTGGTCAAAAGAATTTAAGTATGAATGAGCTCTTTTTTCAAGGGCACTTTCCAGACACGCCGATCATGCCAGGAGTTCTTGTCTTAGAAGCCCTCGCACAAACGGCGGGGATTCTCGCTCATCAGAAAGGGTTTGATCAGAAGATAGCCGTCTTATTGAAGATCGATAATGTCAAATTTCGCAAGCCCATCTATCCAGGAGATATTTTGTATCTTCACGTCGAGGGGATTTACTTTGGCTCTAAAGGAGCGCGGGTGAAGGCGTATGCGACCATCAATGCAGTTGACGAGCGCCCTGCAGTAGAAGCTGAGATCGCTTGTGCGCTAGTCGAGAGAAATTCAATCTAAGGGGAAAATGATGGCTAATGTTCACCCACAAGCGATTGTCGAGCCAGGAGCAAAGCTGGGGGCAAATGTCACCGTAGAGCCCTTTGCGATTGTAAAGTCTGGTGTATGTCTCCACGACGGAGTGACAATCAAGTCACATGCGTATCTCGATGGCAATACCATCATTGGGGCAAACACGATCATTTACCCAGGGGCTAGCATCGGGACCAAAACGCAGGATCTCAAATATAGGGGGGAGACCACCTACGTCAACGTCGGCGCTAATTGTGAAATTCGGGAATTTGTGACCATTAACTCCTCTTGTGGGGAAGGTTCCTCTGTCGACGTTGGAGAGGGGACATTGATCATGGCTTACTGCCATGTGGCCCATAACTGCTCTGTGGGAAAGCAAGTCGTCATGGCCAATGCGGTGAGTCTAGCTGGACATGTCGTTGTCGAAGATTTCGCCATCATTGGAGGGATGACAGGGGTCCATCAAGGGGTGAGAATTGGCACCTGTGCGATGGTCGGTGGGATTAGTCGCGTCACGCACGATGTTCCTCCTTATACGATCGGAGGAGGGATCCCTTACCGGATCGGTGGTCTTAATACCGTCGGCTTGCAACGGCGCCGTTTTTCTCTCGAAAAGCGGCTGTTATTGAAGAAGGCTTTTGATACTTTTTACCGCTCAGGATTGACCCTCAAAGAGGCGCTCGCAATCATGGAAAAAGAGGAAAATCTCTCTGAAGAAGTTGCCCATTGGATCAAGTTTTGTAAGGAATCTAAGAGAGGTCTCATCTCTTTGATCGAACCTGGTGAAGAGGGCGCAAGCGCCGCAGCGGTTTGACCGATGAAAATTGTCTTCATGGGGACCCCTGAATTTGCAGCGCACCACCTCCAGTTTCTTCTCGATCAGCAGTTCCCCGTTGTTGGAGTCGTGACTCAACCCCCTCGCCCTAAGGGGAGATCGCAACGCCCCTCCCCCTCCGAGGTCGCGGGGATCGCGCAAAAACATCACCTCCCCTTGATCGAAACTTCTCAACCCTCGAAGCCAGAGCCCTTCTCTCAGATCCAAGCGTTAGCCCCCGATCTGATCGTCCTTGTCGCTTATGGAGCCCTCTTGCGCACAGATCTCCTGCTTCTGCCTCCTCTTGGTTGCATTAACGTCCACCCGAGCCTTCTTCCGAAATATCGGGGAGCAGCCCCTTTGCGGCGCGCGATGATGGCAGGAGAGCAAGAGACGGGCGTCTGTATCATGGAGATGGTCAAGGAGCTCGATGCGGGGGATCTGCTTGAAAAAGAGGTGATCCCGATTCCTCCAGAGATGACTTATGGGGAATTGGAAAAAGAGGTCGAAAAGGTGAGCACCAAGCTCTTAGCGATCGCTATCCAAAAAATCGAGAAGGGGGAAGCGATCCGCACCCCTCAAGAGACTGAGGGAATAACTTATGCAAAAAAAATTGAATCCGCAGACTGTGAAATAGATTTTTCGCGTCCTGCTAGAGAGCTACATAATTTAATCCGCGCCTTATCTCCTGAGCCTGGCGCTTGGTGTTCTATTTTGGTAAAAGAAGTCCCGAAAAGGCTAAAAATTTTTCGGACGCGAGTGGTAGAGTCTGTGCATCAGGGAGTCCGTCAGGGCGCTTGGATCGTCCCTTGTGGCGAAGGAAATCTTGAGCTTTGCGAAGTGCAGCTTGAGGGAAAGGGGCGCATGAGGGGAGAAGAGCTGCTGCGCGGCCTCTCTTTGGCTTCCATCCGTTTTCTGATTTGAACAAAATTGTCACAATCTTTAAGCTACAATAGGTCTAACCGTTTAGACCATTGGAAGGAGCCAATTATGCCAAGACATCTGCTTAGTTGTGATAATGATTATTCGAAACTCCCCGTCGACTATAGCCTTCAAACCAGCTCTCTCGCCAGCCGTTCAAAAGCTTTTTTGGGGGATGCTGAATCAATGTATCGCCTCATGAAATTTTCTCAAACAGTTTTTGAGATGTTAGCCCTGGCGGCGAAAAACAACCCTGGCCTCTCTAAAGCTTTTAGTAATTATGCTTTGGGGGCCAATATCATCAAATCGGTAGGCCAACCGATTTTACGCACAGCAAAAGCAGCCGATTACCTGGCAAATCCCAAGGTCAAAAGCAATGATCCTCAATTGCGCCAAGCGATTAACGTCTTTGCTCCTTGGATGTTCTGTGTCTTTAGTTTGGTCCCTTTTGCAAACTTTTTGGGGAAGTTTGGCTGCCTGCCTCAGGGAGAATATCTCAAAATCTGCGACAAACTCGGCCTTTATGGCGGAGGACTTGTCGGCAACTTATCCGCTGGATTAGCGGGGATTTACACAGGGAGCTGTGATCTCCACGATGCGAAAGGTTTCAAGCGCGAGTTAGAGAGTAAAAAAAGTAAATTGAACAGTCCAGAGAATGGATTGGATCAGGACGCCAAAAATAAGCTCGAAAAAGAGATCGAAGGTTACGAAAGAGCAGTGAAAGGTCTCCATTACAATGGCACTTATGACGTCCATGGCGGCATTAAATATATGCTAGAACTGGGAGCTACGGTCGTATCCATGAGTCTCCCTGCTGGCAGCAGCCCCTTCGCTCGTCTTGTTTCCAAATTGGTTGCCAATGGTTATGGCGTTTTTGCGCATAGTGGCTACAAACATTTCATTAACCCGCAAAAGTAATTACGAAAAATTCATCGTTTTTAACGAGATCTGAGTGGCTGGCAGTCCTTGGGATTGCCAGCTTAATTTTCACCTTAGGCTGGATCCACACCTTCTCACGCCCCAGCCTTCCCCCCTCTTTGGAAAGCTCTTCAACACTGACAGTTTCAATTGAAGGAGCTGTCGCATTTCCCGGTCTTTACACCCTTGCAAAAGGCTCTATCCTTGCCGATTTGCTCCAGATGGTGGAACCCTCAAAAAAAGCCGATCTCGCCGATTTTGACGCTAAACATCCCTTAAGGGAAGGGGAGCACATTGTGGTCCCCGAAAAGCGCAACATTCGGGTGTTTGTTCAAGGGGCTGTCCCCCACCCTCGCCCTTATGAAATCGAAGAGGGGATGACCATGGGGCAGTTTTTGCGCACTATTGAGCTCTCCAGTGAAGCGGTGACCTACAGTTTGCCCAAGCGCCAAGTGCTGCAAGAGGGGCAAGTAATCCAGGTGCCCTCGCGCAAAAGGGGGAGAAAATCGCTCTCATAACATTCACCTGTTGTGGGAAAATCATCCGCTTTGCTAACCTCCCCTTTTCGAGTCTCTAGAACGAATTGAGCGGCTGGATGCAGCTGTCCAAGTTACAAGTCAAAGGATTTTTGAATGGCGCGCGAACTAATGGGACGTAAAAAAGGGATGACGCAGCGTTTTGACAAAGACGGCAATGTTGTTATCTGTACCGTGATCGAGGCGACACCCAACCGGGTCACTCAGGTCAAAACAAAGGAGCGAGATGGCTATGAGGCTGTTCAAGTGGCCTTTGAACCTATTGTTTCGAAAGATGCGCGCCGCTCTGAACGTTTGGCCGGTAAGCCGCAAAGCGGACACTACAAAAAAGCTGGACTCGCACCTCACCGCCACTTAAGCGAAAGTCAAGTGGAGAACGTTGCCGAATGCGAAGTGGGAGACAGCTGGACGGTTGATCTCTTTGCCGAAGGGGATTTGGTCGATGTTATTGGCGTGACCAAGGGGAAAGGTTTTCAAGGGGTGATGAAGCTTCACGGCTTTGCCGGAGGCCCTGCCGCCCACGGATCGGGCTTCCATCGCCATGGGGGTTCGACAGGGATGCGCTCCACGCCCGGCCGTTGCTTGCCAGGAGGTCCCCGAGCCAGTCGGATGGGAGGCAAGCGCCGAACAGCAGAAAAATTGAAAGTTGTCGGCATTGATCGCGAACGCAATTTGATCGTGGTAAGCGGATCGATTCCTGGATGCAAAAACGGGCTCGTGAAAGTTCGCCCCGCAGTGAAGGCAAAGTGAGGAATTTGTGGTAGATTTAAAAAAATATAATCTCTCTGGGCAAGAAGTCGGCCGTGTTCAAATTGCCGATGGGTTAGCCGAAGCAGAAGTACAAGCTCAATCTCTTAAAGATTACATTGTCGCTATCCGCAATAACGCGCGTCAATGGTCCGCTTGTACAAAAGGGCGTTCTGAAGTGAACCATTCAGGGCAAAAACCCCACCGTCAAAAGGGGACAGGGCGCGCTCGTCAAGGGTGTTTGGCCGCTCCTCAATATAAAGGGGGGGGGGTAGTATTCGGGCCTCGTCCTAAGTTTGATCAGCATGTGCGTATTAATCGGAAAGAGCGCCGCCAAGTGATACGCGCTCTTTTAGGAGATAAAATTCGCAACGATCGTCTCGTCATTCTGGAAGATCCCTCCTTTGAAGAGCCAAAGACGAAGAGAGTTTCTGCCTTTTTAAAAGGGGCTGCCCTTCAAGGGCGCATCCTCTTTGTGGGGGAAGCGAGTTACATGGACATCCAAACAGAGGGAAAAAAAGAGCGAATCAGTGTTCCGAGCTTGAATTTAAAGGCCTTTAGCCGCAGTATTTGCAACTTACCCAAGGCGCAGTTCACGCTCCTCCCCAATCTCAGCGGTTATGATGTAGCGCTTGCCCATACGATCGTAATGACCGAGTCGGCTTTTAAAGAGCTGCAAGAGCGCGAGGAGTCCCGTTAATGACTAAAAATCCTTACAGTATTATCAAGTGTCGCTATGTCACTGAGAAAGCGGAAGTTCTCTCTAGATTGGAAACTTCTACAAGCAATCCATGTGTCGCGCGCTGTAAGACACCTAAAAAGGTATTTCTCGTTGACTTCCGCGCTGGAAAGAGGGAAATTGCTGCTGCAGTTGAAGAGATCTACAGCGACAAACGGGTCAAGGTGACCAAGGTCAATACAGTGACCGTTCATCCTAAAAAATGTCGCATTAGAGGCCGGAAAGGGGCCAAAGCTGGTTACAAGAAAGCGATTGTCTCGTTTGAGGCAGGCGATCAGATTGAGGATGTGTAGGAATGGCTAAGAAGTTTCGCCCTGTTACTCCAAGTCAGAGATCTCTCGTTTTAGAGGGAAGTGAAGAGCTCACAAGAGCTAAAGCTGGCTCTCGTGCGACGGTCTCTCCTTATAAGAGACTCTTACAGAGAAAAAATAGCACAGGCGGTCGCAACAACCTCGGGCGCATTACTTGTCGCCATCGCGGAGGGGGGCACCGTAAACACTATCGAGTGATCGATTTTAAACGAGACAAAGAAGGGATCCCCGCAACTGTCGCCTCGATCGAATATGATCCCAATCGGTCAGCTCATATCGCTCTTCTCAACTATGTCGATGGAGAAAAGCGCTATATCCTCTCTCCTAAGGGGCTGAAGAAAGGGGACAAAGTGCTCTCGGGAGATACAGCTCCTTTCAAGACGGGCTGCTGCATGCGCCTCTCGGCCATGCCTCTTGGATCTGTTATTCATAATATTGAAATGTACCCTGGTCGCGGTGGGCAACTCGTCCGCTCAGCGGGCTTAAGCGCTCAGTTGATGGCTAGAAGCGATGGGTATGCCACCCTTAAAATGCCTTCTGGGGAAATCAGAGTCGTTCCTGACGTATGTCGAGCGACATTTGGAGAAGTTTCTAATGCGGAGCACGCTCTTCGCGTAGAGGGGAAAGCAGGACGCAAACGCTGGATGGGAATCCGTCCTACCGTGCGAGGAACTGCTATGAACCCTGTTGACCACCCCCATGGAGGAGGTGAAGGGCGCCATAACGGTTACATCCCACAAAGCCCTTGGGCTCAACAGACAAAGGGATTGCGTACCCGTAAGAAGTCGAAATCGAGAAAGTTTATTATCAAGGACCGAAGGAAAAAGTAGTATGCCTCGTTCATTAAAAAAGGGTCCATTTGTCGACTATCATCTTCGCAGCAAAGTCGCGAAGGAGAGGAATAAAGGAACGAACAAGCCCATCAAAACTTGGTCGCGCCGCTCGATGATTATCCCCGAAATGGTGGGTCAAACATTTGAAGTGCACAACGGCAAGAAATTTCAAACCGTTTTTGTCTCTGAAAATATGGTAGGGCATAAGCTTGGCGAATTTTCTCCGACCCGGACCTTTAAAACGCACCCTGTTAAGAAGTAGGGCGATCAATGGAATATGGATTTTGTAAAGCAAAGTATGTGTGGGCGCGCCCAGTTAAGGTGCGCAAAGCTGCGGCTCTCATGCGCGGCAAGAGCGTCGAAGAAGCGAGACTGCAACTCGAACATAGCGGGCAAAAAGCGGGGCTTTATTTACTGAAAGCTCTCAAAAGTGCTGTTGCTAATGCCGAGTTACAGCACGACATTCAACGGGATGCTCTTAAAGTGCTCGAAGTGCGAGTGGACGATGGTCCAAGGATGAAACGGAGCAAAGCGCGTAGTCGCGGTTCCAGCTCTCCTATCGTAAAACGTTCGAGTCATTTGACCGTAGTTGTGGGCACACAAGAGGAGATTTAAGGGATGGGACAAAAAGTTTGCCCGATTGGTTTTCGTATTAGCCGAAACAAGAAATGGCGTTCAATTTGGTTTGCCAATAAGCAGGAATTTGCAACGCTTCTCCTCGAAGACGCGAAAATTCGCCGCTATTTAGAGAAAAAAGCCTGCTGCCAAGGCACCTCAAAAATTACGATCAAGAGGATGGCCGAGAAGGTAGAAGTGACGATCCACACAGCTCGGCCTGGTCTAGCCATCGGGAAAAAAGGTGGAGAGATCGAGCAACTTAAAAAAGAGCTGCGCCAACTGACCGGAAAAGAGGTCTGGATTGAGATCGAAGAGGTCAAGCGCCCCGATCTCTAAGCCGGTTTAGTCGCTGAAAATGTCG
>JAFEGQ010000183.1 GCA_018239785.1 Verrucomicrobiota bacterium | reverse complement strand
TTCCCATAGAAGCTGCCCTTTCCCATAAAAAGCTTGTGCTCCAAGCTCGCTACTGGGCATCGACATGCTCACTTCGTCATACATCTCCAGAGCAAGCTCGCGCGCCTTCGACCATCTCGGCATCTGCTTGACCCCAAATAAGTGTTCCCCTTCTCCTTCTCGAATCCGGTTGGCCATCTCAAGGCGAATGCGACAAGCATCTTCAAAATATTTAGGGCTTGCATCCCTTTTAAAATATTCAGCAAGACATTGATGAGCTTTACGCCACTCGCTCATGTTGAAATAGGCTACTCCTTTCCAGTAATGCCCTTCTGCGGCTTGGGGGTGTCCTTCAAACTGAGTGGCCACGAGTTCCATATGGCGAATTGCAATACGCCAATCTCCAGCCTCTAATGCCGCTTTACCAGCCTCATAATGTTGCTCGAAGGTTCCAGTGACGCGCTGACCCATTTCGACGCAGTGGCGCGGATGGCGTCGCGCCTGGGCAGGAGAAAAAACGGACAACACACACATAGCGATCACAATCGATTGTCTGAACACTGATCTCCCCCTTCGTCTGGTGGAAGACTACACGAAAGGGGCGTTGTTCCGCAATTTAAGAATGCGCTCGAAAGTGAGCGCATTTTTCTAAAAGAGCAGACGTTTTTTTGGAGTCAAGAGAATATTTAGCATCGGCGTGAACAGAGCCGACTTTCTTCCCTTCGGAAATAAATTCAAGAATCAGAGGTTGAGAGCCTGGAGAAGACTCAATGAACCTCTTTAACTCCAGAAAATGGGAAAATCGCATCCGATCGGCATCGAGCTTAAGCGTGAAGGGTGTCGTCATCTGTACTGGAGCTTCCTTTTGCTGTTTTTTCTCAAAGCGGCGTGGGATCCGCTGCTTGGCCTGGTCAAAAGCCCGGTCACATGCTTCAATCATCGCCTCGTTCACCATGGTCAAATCGTCTAACCACTGGCAAGAGAGCTTCACCTCCCCCTCCCGATGATCGACCTGCAAGACAGCATAGAGGAGTTGATTTTCAATCAGCAAGTGACTTTTTGCCTCATATAGCTCTGCCCAAACGGGAAGCTCATAGGACTCATAGCCATCGCTAATTTGAAGAATGGCAAATTTTTTCCCAGTGCGCTGGGAAATGCGCGTGGTAACTTCATCGACAATAAAGGCGGTGCGAAAGACCTGATCTTGAGAGAGGTCGGGGATAGCCGAAAATGGGGTCGACGAGAGGCGGGAGAGAATATCGCGATAGCTCTCCATCGGATGGCCTGTCAAAAAGAAACCCAATAACTCCTTCTCGCGAAATAGCTTATCGCGCTCAGCAAGGGGGGCGGGATCTTGAGGGGGTTGCTCAAACTGCGCTGCCATTGAAAACAGAGTCATGAAGCCACAAGCGGCCTCTTTGGCCTCTTTTGAGGCGATGTCATAGGTGGTTTCGATGGCTGCGAGAAATTGCGCGCGCGTCCACTTAAGGGAATCAAAAGCCCCTGCTAAAACAAGCGATTCGATCCCCTTTTTCCCAATGGCTCGCGGATCGACCCTGCGGCAAAAATCGTAAAGGCTCCTAAAAGGACCCTGCCGCCCTCTTTCTGCGACAATGGCCTCCACGGTCCCTTGTCCGATCCCTTTGATGGCGCTCATCGCAAAGCGAATTCCCTCTTGCGTGGCGGTAAAATTGACCCCTGACTCATTGACGTCGGGGGGCAAAATGGAGATCTCCATCGCCTTGCACTCTCGAATGAATCTGGCCACTTTTTCGATGTCTGTTTGTTCACATGTCATCAATGCTGCCATCCACTGTTTGGGATAATTGGCCTTGAGGTAGGCAGTGACATAGGTGAGAAAGGCATAACAAGCGGCATGCGATTTGTTAAAGCCGTAGGAGGCAAATTTCTCCATCTTGTCAAAAATGGCAATCGCTAGCTTCTCATCAAGGCCATGCGCCATGGCGCCGAGTCGAAATTTGTCCCTTTGCTGCTCCATCTCTTCGTGGATTTTTTTCCCCATCGCGCGGCGCAACATATCCCCTTCCCCCAGGCTATATCCTGCGAGGGTCTGGGCGATGTTCATCACCTGCTCTTGATAGACCATGATGCCATAGGTCTCTTCTAAAATTTTCTTCACTTCCGGGTGGTCATAGTCAATCGGCTCACGCCCTGCTTTGCGGTCGATAAAGCTGGGGATCATGTCCATAGGGCCTGGGCGATACAGGGCAACAGCTGCGATGATCTCTTCAAAGCGGTCGATATGGAGCCCACGCGCAAGCTCCCTCATCCCTCCAGATTCCATCTGGAACACTCCAAGTGTTTTGCCCTGATTGAGAAGCTCAAAAGTTTTATGATCGTTCAGGGGGAGGGCAAGAGGGTCAAAACCCCCTTCAATGGCCGCAATGGCCTTTTGAATCGAGGTGAGCGTTTTGAGCCCGAGGAAGTCCATCTTGAGCATCCCCACCTTCTCGACCGGCTTCATCGAGTACTGGGTCACTCCCATCTCGCTCTCTTTGGCAACGCAGATGGGGATGTAGTCGGTCAAGGGAGAAGAAGCGATGATCACACCTGCTGCGTGAATTCCAGTATTTCGGATCGAGCCTTCAAGCTCTTTAGCCAAGTCAATGAGCCGCTTCGTCTCAGGATCTTCGCTGTAGAGTTTCCACAAATCGGGATCCACATCGAGCGCTCGCTCTAACGTCATTCCGAGATCTTCGGGAACTAATTTGGCAATTTTATTCACCTTGGCGAGGGGGACACTGAGGACTCTGCCCACATCTTTAATCGCCATCTTTGCCTTCATGGTGCCAAAGGTGATGATCTGAGCGACGTTGGCCTGTCCATAGCGGCTGACCACATAATCCATCACCTCACCGCGCCTCTCCATGCAAATGTCGACGTCGATATCGGGGTAGCTCGGCCTTTCTGGATTGATGAACCGCTCAAAGAAGAGGCTAAAGCGCAAGGGTTCAATGTCGGTCACCCCGATGAGATAGAGGATGATCGAACCTGCCCCAGATCCTCTGCCAGGACCCACAGGAATTTGCCGCTCCTTGGCCCAATGGAGACAGTCCCAGACAATGAGGAGATAGTCGGCCATCCCCTTAGGGATGATCACCGACAATTCATGCTCGAGCCGCTTGTGCACCACTTCGAGAGGGTCTTCGTGGGGATAGCGCTTTTGCACCTCCTCTAATCGAGCAGGGGTGTAGCGCTTAGGGATCCCCTCAAGGCAGAGCGTGCGCAAATAATCGGCCGAAGATGCCCCAGAGGGAGAAGTGAAAAGGGGATAGTGGAGCGTCTTAAAGTCGAACTGAAAATTGATCTTTTCTGCGATCAAGAGGGTATTAGAAATCGCCTCTGGAAGATCTGCGAACAGCTCTTCCATCGCCTGAGGAGATTTAAAATAAAGCTCATGAGATTCGTAGGTGCGCCTTTTGGGATTGGGAATCCGAAATTTTGGGATTCCCTGAGCATCTTTTTCCCAAATCTCACAAGGTTCACCACTTTGGATATTGAGGAGAATTTCATGCGCCCTCCACTGGTGCCGATCGAGATAGTGGCTATCATTCGTCGCAATGACGGGGATGGAAAGCTCTTTAGACAAGCTCAGCAGCGTTTCGTTGAGTTTCTTCTGCTTTTCGATGAAGGACTGGTATTGCTGATAGAGCCAACTCTCTTCGAGCAATCCGTCCGCTTCAATCTGCTCTTGGGTCATCGGATGGCGCTGCAACTCGATATAATAGTCATCGCCAAAGAGCTCTCGATGCCAAAGAAGTTCTTCCCTAGGATCTTCTCCGCTCAAGATTTTTTGGGCGACTCTCCCTCGCATGCACCCAGAAAGGCAAATGAGCCCCTTGCTGTGAGCAGCTAATAGCTCCTTGTCCACCCGAGGGTGGTAGTAAAACCCCTCGATAAAACCGGCGGAGGAGAGTTTGCACAAATTGCGGTATCCCTCTTGGTTTTTCACTAAAACGGGGAGGTGATAGGCCGCGGGTTGTCCGGGAAGCTTTTTTTTCTCGAAACGGGAAGTGGGGGCGACATAGAGCTCGCTGCCGATGATCGGCTTAAGTCCCTGCTCCAAGCAGGCTAAGTAAAACTCCACAGCTCCATGAAGATTGCCATGGTCGGTCAAGGCACAGGCAGGGCATCCAAACTCTTTAGCCCGCTCTGCAATCTCTTTCACACTTGCCGAAGCATCTAGGATCGAATACTGAGAATGGACGTGAAGGGGGACCCAGCTCATGCCGCTGCGGCAGAGGTTTCTGTCTCCGCATCATCCCGCTTCGTGACTCCCCAAAGGGGCACAAGGAGGATAATTGCAATCATCGCACATAAGACAACAGCGCCAAAAAAAGCGCCCCATCCATACCGCTCAGCAATGGTGGCGATCGGACCGCCCGCAACAGCGGCTCCTAAATAGGCAAAAGAACCGATAAATCCTGTCGCTGTTGCCGATGCTTTTTTATGAGACAACTCTGCTGCAGCAACACCGATGAGCATCTGAGGGCCAAAGATGGAAAAGCCGATTCCAAACAGGGCAATTCCGCTAAAAATCCAATGAACCTCGGAGGCGTACCAAAATAAAAGGACAGAAGCCAATGTGCCCAAGCCAAAGAGAACATTCGTAGGTCCACGCTTTCCTTTGAAAATCAGATCGGAGATAAAACCAGCTCCCAAACTCCCTAAGAACCCCCCCACCTCAAAGAGACTCACCACCGCCCCGGCCGTCATCAAGCGATAACCCTTTTCTTGCACGAGATAGGCTGCACTCCAGTCATTGATCGCTTGCCGCACGACGTAGACAGAAAAATAGGCGGCTGCGAGGAGCCACAAATAGCGGTTTGTCAAAACGTATTTGAAAAGAAGCTCTTTTGTGCTCAACTCTCGCTCTTGCACAGCTGCTTGAGCGGATGTCATCTCTCCTGAGTACTCTTCGACAGAAGGCAAACCAAGCGATTGAGGCGTGTCGCGCAAAATAAACATGAGAGCAGTTCCCATGAGAACAGCCATGATGCCTGGCACGATAAAGGCCGCTTGCCAATAGCCAAACAACGCGACGACCAAGGGAGCAAACCAAAGAATCAGAGCCCCTCCCACATTATGAGAGGTATTCCAAGCAGACCACCATCTCGCTCTTGATTTGTTGCTATACCAATGCATCAACAGACGAGAAACAGGGGGCCACCCCCACCCTTGGAAAAATCCATTCGCCGCCCAGACGATAAAGAAAACGGGGAACAGACCACTAAAGCCAAAAATAATATTTAAAAGACCCGAGATGATGAGGCCAAAGCTCATGAAGTAGCGGGGATTCGATCGGTCAGAGATGATCCCCGAAGCAAATTTGCTCACCCCGTACATCAGAGCAGAGATCGATAAGATCCATCCGAGTCCAGCTAAGCTGATCCCCAAATCCGCACTCATGACGGCGGTGATCCCTACGATATTTTTGCGTGTAAAGTAAAAAGTAAAATAACCGAGATACATCCCGATCATCGTCCGAAATTGCCAATAACGGAAATTCTTCTTAACAACTCCCGGATCTTTGATCCGCTCTCGATAGGGCGCTGGTTTTAGAATTCCGAACATAACACACCCTTGATACCCCACCTCCCTCTCTTCGGGCAAATGGAAAATTCTCTCCGCCAGGAAGAAAAAAAAGAATTTCCATAGAAAGAAAGAGCGAAAGCCTCATCTTTCTCATTTAAAAAGTTCAGAATGAGAGCCAAAACGAGTTAAAAACAAAATATTATTTTCTATTTTATAAATGAGCAAGGTATCATTTTTGACGTGGCACTCTCGATGTTTTACCCAGTTGCCAGTTAAATGGTGATCTCGATATTTGGCCGGTAGAGCCTGCTTGCTCATTAAGATGCCAATGACTTCTTGAAGAGCATGAAGTGTGTCTTTTTTATGCTGATACTTTTTCAAGTCTTTCTTGATTGTTCTGGTCAGTTCAATTTCAAGCATCAGGATCTATCCCTAACGCTGACCAAAATTCCTCTATTGTTTTGCAGTGAATGAGATTTTTTCCTTCGTCCACATCACGCATTGCTTTTTCAGTTTCAGCATTAGGTTGATCATGAGGAATATTGGGCCTGACAAAAGACATAATCAAGTCGCTAACAGTCATCTTTTTTTTAGCAGCTAACATTTTAATGTAGATCCTCTCATCTTCGGACACGTCGATAGTGACTTTGACGCGATGGCGATGAGAGTGGGGTTGCATCGTCATATACTCCTCTTTAGCTCATGTCTCCATTTTATCATTGTGAATAATATTAGACAACCCTAAAACTAGGCAAGTCAACAATGCTAGATCTAGGCACTTTCTCCTAATTACTTAAATAAGCTACCCTTTCAGCGATGGCTATTCCAAGCGCCAAGGGCGTATTTGACATCTTGCCTCATGCTCAAGAGGACTGGAGAGACTCTGGACTCTGGGCTTATCTCGAAGGGGTCATTCGGACTCTTGCAGAGCGCTATTGCTTTGGCGAAATTCGCACTCCCCTTTTCGAGCGCACTGAGCTCTTTAATAGAGGAGTAGGCACGACAAGCGATATCGTCTCCAAAGAGATGTACACCTTTGAAGACCGAGCGGGTCGATCGATGAGTTTGCGCCCGGAGGGGACCGCTCCCGTCGCACGGGCCTACATTGAACACCATCTCGAGCAATCAGGAACCCTCCAAAAGCTCTTCTACATCAGCTCGATGTTTCGCTATGAACGGCAACAAGCTGGCCGCTACCGGCAACACCACCAATTTGGAGCAGAAATCATCGGCGGCGCTGCCGCTGGGCTCGATGCCGAGCTGATCGACCTCCTTTGGACGTTGCTCATGACCTTAGGACTTAAAGGGTTGACTCTCCATCTCAATTCTCTCGGAGATGTCCAAGCAAGACAACTCTTCCGTACCCACCTTCAAGACTACTTGCGCCCTCATCTCAAAGAGTTGTCGAGCGACTCCCAAGAGCGCTTTGCCGCCAACCCCTTGCGCATTCTCGATTCAAAAGCGCCCCAAGATCGAGCGATCTTGCAAGAAGCTCCCTCCATCCTCGACTTTCTCCAGCCCGAGTGTGCTGAACATTTTTCCCAAGTGCAGATGAGTTTAAAAACGCTCAACATTCCCTTTGTCATTAACCCTCAGCTCGTCCGCGGTCTCGACTATTACAATCGGACTGTGTTTGAAATTACCGCTAACGAACTCGGAGCTCAAAACAGCTTAGGGGGAGGGGGGCGCTACGACTCTCTCATGCAAGAGCTGGGGGGTCCCGATGTTCCAGCCCTGGGATTTGGCGCAGGACTCGAGCGGATCTTACAAACGATGATTGCCCAAAAGGCCTTCTTCCCTCCCCCTCCTCACCCCAAGCTCCTCCTCATCCCTCTGGGAGCGGAAGCAACTGCCATGTGCATGGCACTGGCAAAAGATTTAAGGCAAAAATTTCCCGTCGAGATCGATCACAGCGGCAAAAAACTCAAGGCTTCGCTCAAAATGGCCGACGCCCTAGGGGCTGAATTTGTTGCAGTGATTGGAGAGAATGAGATGAAGACAGGCGTTTGCGAAGTAAAACAGATGGCGACCCACACGAGTCGCACACTAAAACTGGAAGAGCTAGATCATGTTTGATTACCGTCGCAGCCACACTTGTGGCGAATTGAGAACTGCGCATATTGGACAGCGCGTGACCCTCTCTGGATGGGTCCACCGCAGAAGGGACCACGGGGGTCTTATCTTCATCGATCTGCGCGATCGCTTTGGACTCACACAGCTCGTCTTCGACCCTCAATTCAATAGCGACGCTCATGCCATTGCCAACCGCCTCCGCTCCGAGTGGGTGATCTCTGTCCGCGGTGAAGTCATTCCCCGTGGATCGGGGTTAGAAAATCCGAAACTCGCGACCGGAACTATCGAAGTGCAAATTGATACCATCGAAGTCCTTTCTCGCGCTAAAACACCTCCTTTTTCCATCTGCGATGACCAGATCGAAGTGGGAGAAGAGATGCGCCTTAAGTACCGCTTTCTCGACCTTCGTCGCGGTCACATTGCCGATAACTTGCGGACGCGCCACAAAGCGATGCTTGCGATTCGCAGGTATCTCGATGCCTCTCACTTTTGCGAAGTCCAAACGCCTATTTTAGCCAAGTCGACGCCAGAAGGAGCGCGCGACTATCTCGTCCCCTCCAGAGTCCATCCAGGGACGTTTTACGCTCTCCCCCAATCTCCACAGATCTTCAAACAGCTGCTCATGGTGGGAGGGCTTGACCGCTATTTCCAAATTGCCGCTTGCTTTCGCGATGAAGATTTGCGCGCTGACCGGCAGCCTGAATTCACTCAGATCGATATCGAGATGAGCTTTATGACCATTCAAGACATTTTCCCCCTCATCGAAGGGCTCATGAAAGCGATCTGGAAAGCATGCTTAGGAAAAGAGGTCCATACCCCTTTCCGCAGAATGACCTATGCCGATGCGCTCCGGGACTTTGGCACAGATAAACCCGATTTGCGCTTTGGTATGCCTCTTGTGACCGTCAGCGATATCGCTGAGCGATCCGATTTTTCGGTCTTCAAAGAACAAATTGCCGCAGGAGGGATCGTCAAAGGGCTGTGCATCAAAGGAGGGGCTGACCTCTCTCGCAAAGCCATTGATGACTATACTCAGTTTGTAGGTCGCTTTGGAGTGAAAGGGTTGGCATGGATGAAGATGGCCCAAGAGGGGCTCTCCTCCAATATCGTGAAGTTTTTCTCCGATGATCTCCAAAAAGAGCTGATTGAGCGGACGGGGGCAGAAAAAGGGGATCTCCTTTTCTTTATTGCCGATCAGACCGATCGGACCAACCAAGCGCTTGACCACTTGCGGCGCCAAATTGCACGCGATCGGCACATGATCAATGGAGATCACGACGAATTCCTTTGGGTCACCGACTTTCCCCTCTTTGCTTGGAATGCCGAAGAAAAGCACCTCGAAGGGGCGCATCATCCCTTTACAGCTCCCCATCCCGACGACTTTCACCTGCTTGAAACAGCTCCGCTACAGGCTCGCTCTTTAGCCTATGACCTCGTCCTCAATGGCTATGAACTGGGATCTGGCTCTCAGAGAATTCATGATGGAGACTTGCAGCAAAAAATTTTCGAACTCCTCAAACTCACTGAGGAGCAAATTTTGCGCCGCTTTGGCTTCTTTGTCGATGCATTGAAATACGGCACCCCCCCGCACCTAGGAATGGGCTTAGGACTCGATCGCATTGTGATGATCTTGACGGGGACAGAGAACATCCGCGATGTGATCGCCTTCCCTAAAACGCAACGGGCAAGCGATCTCATGTCAGAGGCGCCAAGTGAAGTCGATCCGAATCAATTGAGAGATTTGCGTCTTCTACTTGAAGAAGAAGAAGCGCGAAGCTAGACTCGAAAATGGAAATGCAAACGTCAAACAAGGTGCTTCAATGCCAAAATTAAAATTGCGAACCACGCTGTTGATCGGCGCTCTTAGCCCCTTTCTCCTCCTCAGCGCCCACAGTGACTCTCTTCCAAGTGACGGAGCCTCTAACACCCCTCTTGTGGCCGAAGTCACAGAAGAGATCGACATCAGCCGCTTGAGTGAAGCCTTTGGCCACCTTCTGGGGCGCAATCTCGAAGCGCCCGGTTTTTCATTTGACCTAGAAGCGATTATCCGCGGAATGCGCGCCGCAAAAGCAGGAGAACCTTCCCCCATGACAGAAGAAGAATATGTGAACTCGATCGACTCCCTGCAAGAACGGGCCTTTGCCTCTCTTGCCGCCGAAAACCTGCGACAAGCGGAGGCCTTTTTAACGAAAAATCTCTCGATGCCAGGGATCGTCTCTGTTGAAGAGGGGCAACTCCAATATCGGATTGAATCTAAGGGAGATGGGGCTCTTGTACAAAGTGGCGGCAGTCCCCTGATCCATTACACAGGGCGTTACATGGATGGCTCTGTCTTTAGCACATCGCGCGACGGCGATCCGATTGCTCTGCCTCTTGACCAGACGATCCCAGGCTTTAGCCGAGGAATTGTGGGGATGCAACAAGGGGAAAAACGGACCCTCTTTGTGCACCCGAACCTAGGCTACGGTGTTTGTGGACAACTCCCTCCGAATTCTCTCCTCGTCTTCGAAGTCGAGGTGATCGAAGCGCAAAAAGGGCAAGAATCTTAAATCATCGAAGGGGGGCTCTCAAAGCCCCTCTTCGGGTCGCTCACGCAAAAGGTCGATGACAAAATTCTCTCCTTTGGGAGATGCCAGATTTTTCAAAATGTATTTCCAGTCCTCCATATCCCCTTCTAAATCGTTGCGCATCGCTGCAAATTGAAACGAAAGGATCTTCGTGTCATCCAAATTAAATTTACTTATGCAGAAAAACCTCGGATTAGAGGGTGCCATTGCAATCGCAATTTCTAGCTCTTCAACTTGATCTTTGAGCAAAGAATTAAAAATTCTTAACTGCTCATCACTTGGCAACTTTCCTTCTCGTTCATCGGATTCTGTCCGATTGAACCACTCCATTTCTATGGAGAGCAGGGTGTGGAGGTCCTCATTCTCATAGGCTGTTGTAAGGCGCTTCATCCACTGTTCTTTTTCAGCTTTCACGCTTGGGTCTTGCTCTAAATCAGGGTGAAGAGCTTTGGCTAGCTGTTTGTAGAGCGTGCCTAAGCCTTCGCGCTGGAGTTTTTCGAGTTCTTTGGCTTTAATTTCCTTTTGGATTTCCTTCTTACTTTTCGGCTTACTCAACTGAGGTTCTTCTGTTGTTTGTTTTTGATGTGCTTCAAGCATAGCCTCCAATACTTTGTGCATGATGGATTCCTGGTCATCAGATGCATCGAGTGAACTTAGGTTAACGTCAAGATTTAATTCCTTGAACATTTCAGAGATCATCTCCTTATCTTCTTCAAGATCATTATTAAATAGATCCTGATAATCTATATTCCCAAGATCTTTGAGGATGTTTCGTACTTCTAAGTCGATGTCATCAAGGGAACCAGCGAGATTAAAAATTTCATAACATTTGTTAATAATCAGTTCTTTGAGTTGATTTCTGTCTTTTTTCGACAACCGTTTGGAATTTTTATGGTATTTATAAAAAAGTTTTGTCGAATCAGAAATGAGGCCTCGCAATACCTCCTTCAATGGGGAGACTTCTGTTTGAAAAAAGTGGAGCGCTTGTTCGAGGGCTGTTTCGGTCTCTGTGAGCCGATTGCGAAGCACTCGGATTTTCTTTTTCAGGCGATTAAATGTTTTTTGAAGGTTACTTAAAGCCGTTTTATTGACTGTTTCAATCGACACGATGGTTGACATATTGGATTCCCCTAACTTTTGTTATTAACCTGAGTTTTGGGTTGTCTTCCTCGCAGTCAGAGGGATTTCGCGTCGAAAATCTCACAATTTTTCCCGCAGCCAATGGTTAAACACCATTGGCAAGGGGAAAAGTGCAAGATTTACACGCGAAGCCCCTGAATGTGAGGAAGACAACCCAAAACTCAGGTCATCATTCTACACACTTATAAACTAACCTTCACTCGCTATTATGGCTAAGTGACAACTTGGATATCCGCCTGAAAAACAGGTTCCGATTTTGACAAAAGCCTCCACTGAGTAGGCGTTCCCCAACAACTAAACGTTTTCAAAACATATTTATCTGAAAATACAAAACTGGTATCCATCATTTCATTTGTGACGTAAATCTTTTCAATGGTTCTTCCAACTAAAGTTAAAATTCTGTTATATTTTGCATCACCATCATCTAATGAACCAAATACATAACCCTGATCTCTTTCTAACCTCCAAGTCCAAAGGCAACCCTTTAATTCAAGAGAAAATTCATTTTCGAAAAAAATAATTGGCTTTTGATTTTCATCATACATTGTTTTAATCACCTTCAAGCCAGATAAAAAATCACAAATTTCCTTGTGATCCTCAATAATTTCTATCTCTCTCGCCATTTCTTGAGCATTTTTTATGTCTGCGTGGGTAGCACCATCTACTGATATTGTCGTCTCATCTGGAAGAAAAAATATCCATTGATTCTCTTCCATCCAGTTAAAAAAAGTTGTGATTTTATATCCACGTTCAAAACTAAATTCCGCATCAAGAAAAGGGGGGGTAATTTTTAAGGATTGAAATTTCTTCCCCATTAATCTCTCTATGCCCCATTGGATTTCATCTCGCTCTTCTATAGAGCTAGTTAAGTATTTGCCATTTTGAGTAATTCTCCAAGAGGCATTTCCCACCCATAATTTCCATTCCTTCCTATTACGTAAGCGTCCATTAGGCAGCGCAACTTGTAAATCTTGACCAAAGCCTATAAAAATATTAGATCCTATGGAATTATAAACTTGATTAACTTCAATGCCAACGAGACTAGAATTCACTGAATTGTAAGCATATAGAAAAGAATCAACGTCCATGCTGTAAACGTCCTTGGTATAGCCAGTAACCTTCTTCTACCATTTCATGATAGTTATATCCTTGTCCTGTGACGAGATCGTGGGCAAAGCAACCGTTTGTCTGTAAATTCGCTCTTCTTCCCTAACTCCCTCACAATTATTCGTCGTTCATCCCTTGATTCAGCAAGGGCGTCATATCTAAATACTTCTTCACTGTGACCCATTCT
>JAFEGQ010000182.1 GCA_018239785.1 Verrucomicrobiota bacterium | reverse complement strand
GTTCCCCGGGAATTTACGCTTGTGGAGACACCTCTGGCGGCGGAACAAGAAATTGGTCTACGAGTCATGTGTCGTCGAAGCAAGAATTAATGAGTGGAATATTTGTCCATAAATTATAGAACGGGATAGGAGGAGTTCTTCCATGCATTATCGATCAAGCTGAGATCACTATGGCAGACGCCACAATGGCTAATAACCATCTCAATGTCATGAGGGCCAAGCGCTGGTTCGTCATACGAAAAAGGGGCGAGCGTTCCTCGGGGAGCTTTGACAGCATAAGCAGAGATCGTCATATTCCCAATTATGGAAAAACTGCACAAAAAAATCTACCTTGTCCGCCACGGAGAAACAGAATGGTCAAAAGGGGGACGCCACACCGGGCTGACAGATATCCCACTCACAGAGCGGGGAAAGGAGGAGGCTTGCTTGGCGGGAAAAAGGCTCAAAGGAGAGACCTTTGCCTCAGTGTTAGTGAGCCCTTTGCAACGAGCGCAGCAAACGTGTCATCTCTGCGGCTTTGAAGGGGAAATCTCCCCCGATTTGGTCGAATGGGACTATGGACTTTATGAGGGATTGACAACGGCGCAAATTCGGCGCGAAGTTCCCCATTGGACAATATTCACTCACGGCGCTCAGGGAGGCGAATCGCTCGAAGCCATCGAAAAGCGGGCTCAAAGAGTGATTTCAAAAATCCTTGATATTCAAGGAGATGTGGCCATTTTTTCCCATGGGCACTTTTTGCGCGCCTTAGCGGCTGTCTGGATCGAGATGGGGGTGAGGGGAGGGGGGCGTCTCTTTTTGGAGACAGCTGCTATCAGCATTTTAGGGTGGGAAAAAGAGACCCGTGCACTTCTTCTCTGGAATGATACTGCCCATCTTGTGTAGTAAATATTTCTATGAAGTTGTTGCTGCTGCTACTGCTCGTCAGCTTGCCGGGATGGATTCGCGCTTCGGGCATTCCTGAGATCAAGCTGAGCTTGCGCGAGGCAGAAGAGCGGGCGCTTTGTTGCAATGAAAATGTCCTGCGCGTGGGGGAGTTGCTGTTGCGTGCTCAAGAGGGGCGCTTGGAAGAGGTGGGGCGCTGGTATCCGTCGGTTGATTATCATTCATGGAATTATGCCACGAGCAATGTCTCACCAATTACAAAGACGCATAGCGCCTTTATGAGCCAATTTGTCCTCACCCAGGCGCTCCTTTCGACGGACCGCTATTATGGCGTGCGGATTGCGAACTTAGTGGTACAGCAGCTGCGCCTTTTACTCGATGCGGCTGTCATCGATGCGTTATTTGAGGTGCGCACTCTTTACTACAAAGTGCTTTTTGATTTCAGCCAGGTCGATACGTATTTGGAGCGGATCAAACTTCTCGAATTTCTCGCTCAGCAAGAGGAGGCTGATTACGCCATCGGGACCAACATTTTGCTCAATGTCAACCAGAGCCTAGTGGCGATTGCCAATGCGAAAGCTGCCTATTTTGAGGCGATGCGGGTGTTGCGTGTTGATATCGATGCCCTTGCTAGAGTGATTGGGTATCTTCCTGGATGTGTGGACCTTGAACTCGTCGATACGGCAATTCCCTCTCCCTGTTCCTTAGATGAGGTAGGGATATTTAGTGAAGGGGAGATCTGTTGTTGGGAGCAACAGGCGTTAAGATATCGCCCAGAGCTTCGGACCAAAAAGAACGAATGGTCTTTGGCTTCTGAAGAGGTGAAGCGGCAACGAGGCACCTATTTGCCAGAGATCAATTTCATTATCAACTATGGGGGAGCTCCTGCTGACTTGGGAAACATCCCTTCTTCTTCTTTTACGAACCAACATTTCGATTTGGGAGTGGGGGTCGAGGCAAAGTGGCTTCTTTTCGATGGCTTTAGCCGTGAACACCGAATTCGCGGGGCGGCTCACTTTCGCAATGCGGCGTCTCATGCCTATCGGCAAAGTGTGCAGATGACTTATGAAGCGGTCCGGGCTCAGGTGTACGCCATCGAAGAGGCTTTGGCGAGTTTAAACAGTGCTGAAGCGAATGTCTGCTTAGCACAAGAGACTTTAATGTTAGCTGAAAATCAGCTGAAGATTGGTTATATCACCGTTTTTAACTACCAGTCTGTTGTAGATGGATGGATTGAGGCTTTGAATATTCGCAATCGATCCCGCTTTGAGTATGTACGCGGGTTTTATGGACTGCGCCATGCCGCTGGGGTGGATTTGGCAAATTATGGGAGTGAAGATGAGCAAACATCTAGCCTTTGTTTTAGTGGCAATCGTGATTGTTCTTGCAGGGGGAACACTTCTCTGGGTGTTCATTCAGAAGGTGGAGACCGTTTGGACCAACGATGCACAAATCGAAGCCTACACAAGCGATCTAAGCTCCAACGTGACCGAGCAAGTGACCGCTCTTTTTGTTCACGAAGGAGATTACGTCGAGAAAGGGCAGTTAATTGCTCATCTGCGCAGCGATGTGATCCTCTCCGAACAAGCGCAAGCACAGGCACAAGTGAAACAGCTCGAACAGCAGGTGATGGTGTATGTGGCGGAAAAAGCGAAGGTAGAAGACGACTACATGCGCGCGTTGCGAGGGATCGAAGAAGAGGTGATCTCAGCCCAAACCTTCGATCACAACCAAAAGGATCTTGAGATTGCAAGTGCGCGTGTGGCACTTGCCTTAAGTGAGCTTGAGCTGGCCCGTAAAACCCTTGAAATGGTGGAAGCCAAACTTACCCATTACACGATCTATGCGTCTCAAAATGGGATCATCGCGAATCGATGGGTCTGGCTGGGAGATACGGTCTCTCCTGGGCAGACGCTCTATACTTTAGTGGATCTTGAAGACGTTTGGGTGTTAGCGCGCTTAGAAGAGACAAAAATGGCCCACGTCAAACTCGGCGACTTTGTCAAGATCCATGTCGATGCTTATCCCAACTACACCTTTCATGGAGAGATTTTTGCCATTAAGGGAGCTACTGCTTCCACCTTCTCTCCGATCCCCTCTAACAATGCGACGGGGAATTACACAAAGGTGGCACAGCGGGTGCCGATCAAAATGACAATTGAACCGCCTGACGACTTTCCTAAGGATCAGCCCCTCTATCTTTTTCCCGGGATGAATGTCGAAGTCACTATCGAGACTCGAAGATGAGCTGGAGCAAACCCCTGCTTTACCGCTCTGATTCTCCTTGGTGTTTGTGGATCATCGGGCTGAATGCCACGTTGGCGGCAACTATGGTAGGGGTCAATTTGCTCGGCACGATCATGGTTTTGCGCCAACTTCAAGGGGCTTTGGCCATTGGAAATACGTCTACGATGTGGATTGGGAGGATTATTTTTCTCCCAATCGTCTGTGTCCCTCCTTTAGCTGTGAAGGGGGCCAACTACTTTGGGGACAAAAAAGCCCTTTTTTGCGGGATTTTTCTCTTTAGTCTGGGAGCGTTTGGATGCACGCAAGCAGAAAATTATGAGCCGATGTTTTGGTGGAGGGTGCTCACAGGGGTCGGACAAGGGATGATCTATAGTTTCAGTTTGAATGAATTGATGCGCTGTGTGTCAGACAAGCAAAGAAAGCTCCTCGTTTCTGCCTACTCTTCGGTCTCTTTGGGGCTCGGGGTTGGGGGGGGGGTCTTACTAGGGGGTTGGTTTGGGCAGATGGGTTACTTCCGTTGGATTTTTTGGATCCAAGTGTGGGTGGGGATCTTAAATTTACTCATTTTGGTCCTCTTTCAACCCGAATCTGCAAGAAGACCTTCTCGACGGTTCCACATCACCGGTTACATCAGTTTTTGTTTGGCTGTTACAGGATTTTTACTCGTGGTGACCCAAGCGAAGGCGGAGTGGAATACAGAGGGTTTTCGCTCTTTTTATATTTTCTTTTGGCTGATTGTCGCTGTGAGCAGCCTAGTGATTTTTGTGATCTCTTCTGCCTCAGTGAAGGAGCCTCTTTTTGATCTTACCTATTTTCGAAACATGGATTTTTTTATCGGCTGCTTGGGCATCTTTCTCCTGGGGATGATGGTCTTTGGGGTTACTGTGGTGTCGATTCAGATGCTCGAGGAGGTCTTTCTTTACGAGAGGATGAGAATCGCCTATTTACTTGCCCCTATTGGCATTTCCTATTTGCTCTTTGGATCTTTATCGATTTTGGTGCGAAGGTGGATTCCCCCCCTGTTTTGGGTCCTTCCTTCTTTAGGGTTGATTGCCTATTCTTGCTGGCTTTCTCAAGGAGTGACCGTTCAGAGCGATCAGTGGCAGATCGGGAGGATTATTGCCTTACGGGCGGCTGGTGTTGGTCTTGCGATTGGACCGATCACCCTCCTTGCGGTGCATCGCTTTCCCAAAGAGGTAGCGCAAAGGGGATCGGTGATCGTCAATACCTGCCGGATGTTGGGGGCGACATTTGGCAGCGCTACAGTAGGCATGATTGTCAGTTTGCGCGCTCCGTTGCATGTTGACCGTTTTGCCTCGATGATCAACCCCCACTCTCCTGCCTACCAAAAGCAGGCGGCTTTTTTGCGCACGCAGATGCCAGGGGTGATATCGATGAAGGAGTATGTTTTCGCGAGTGTGAAGGGGCAAGCTCAGCTCGCTGCCTTAATTGACGCCCTTTATCTCTTAGGGTGGGCGATGGTGGGAGTGATGACTCTGATTGCGCTTTTGATGCTATACTCAATGATACCCAAACAACCTAAAGAATTGGGATTTGGACCGCGTCAAAGCCCTGAGGTTCGATGATCTCAACTAACCTAATATTACTAATATTGAGCAGGTTGAGATCATCGAACGGCGGGAGCTTTCACGCAGGTTCAAAACCAATTCTTTAGGTTGTTTAGGTATAACTTGAAAAAAAGAGAGGTTTGTTCTTAGCATATCTGCATGCAACGGAAAATGTCATTTTCTTTAGAGCAATATTCTAAGGAGCGCCAGCAGCTCACACCAGTGCAAATTGATGCTCTGTTCGAAAGAGGCGAGGCATGGCATTTGGCCCCCTCTTTTCAAAAAGGGGGATCGGCGATCTTTCCCCACACTTTTATCAGTCCATGTGGGCCGCAAATTGCTGCAGTTGTGAAAGGCTGCTTTGAGAGTGGTGCAGAGAGGGTGATCGCTCTTGGTGTTTTTCATGCCCTTGAAGCAACGCCCTCTCCTGGTGTGATGGGGCCAGGGTTAAGGGCGTCTGAGGCGTGGAGGCGGGAGTTTTCTCTTGAGACGTTTTGCTTCCTTTGGGATCAATGGCTTTTGCGCAACGGGGGAAAGGGGCCTCATCTGTTACTCCGCTATCCCTTTGGGATCTGGGGAGTTCCAGAGGAGTTGCCGGGGATGCGAGAGCTCAGCCAAGAGGCTAAGGGGGCTTTGGTCGTGGCAACATCGGATCTGTGCCATCATGGCAT
>JAFEGQ010000181.1 GCA_018239785.1 Verrucomicrobiota bacterium | reverse complement strand
TTGCATTTAGCAGCGGGTTGAAGGTGCGCTGTGCGTCGGTGACCCTCATCACAGGAGCGGTCAAGTGGTCGTCTGTGAGGTCGAGATAGACCGATACCCTCCCCTCTCCCCTTCTTTTTTCCAAAGTGAAGATGTCGTGAGCTTGGGACAAGCGCTCCTGGGTAAAATCCTCTGCAGCACTTTCGGAGGAGAGTTTACTGCAGGGATCATCATCGAAACGGAAAGCTACCGAGCTCCAGAAGACTTAGCCTCTCATGCTTATGGAGGGCGCCGCACCCCGCGTACAGAAGTGATGTATCGACCTGGGGGATGTGCTTACATTTATCTGTGCTATGGCTATCATCACCTCTTTAATGTTGTCACAGGACCTAGGGATACCCCACACGCAGTGTTAATACGGGCCTTACACCCTTTGGAGGGGATTGATGTGATGCAAAAACGGCGCAACAATAAACCGCTATCTGGTGGACCTGCCACTCTCACAGAGGCGATGAACATCAAAGTCACACAGACGGGCATCGCTCTTGATCAGCCCCCTCTTTGGATTGCACAAGAGCAAGGTCCTATTGGACCGGTGACAACAAGTCCTAGAGTTGGCATTGAATATGCTAAAGAATGGGCGGATAAGCCTTGGAGGTTTCGCACCTTTATGGAGACAAAATGAAAAGACACTTTATCACAGGAATGGCCATTTTACTTCCTCTGATGCTCACCATTGGGATTGCTGTCTTCTTGGTCAACCTCTTGACTCAGCCTTTTTTGGGAATGATCGACTGGCTACTGCATTCACAAGAATGGGCTCGTCCTCTCTATGACCAACCTGGGATGTACCGGACTCTTCGCTTAATAAGTCAGATTTTAGTTTTGGTTTTCCTCTTTTTTGCTGCCGTTTTACTCGGCATTTTTGCCAGATGGTTCCTCATCAAATGGCTCTTGAGTCTGAGCGATCGCCTCCTCCACCGGATCCCTGTCATCAATAAGGTCTACAAAACGACACAAGAAATTATAAAAACCCTGTTTGTCTCAAAAGCCGGTTCGTTTAAAACCGTCGTGATGGTCCCTTTTCCTCGCATCGGCATCTATAGCATCGGCTTAGTCGTTGGAGACGCCCCTCCTACGTGCAAAAATGCAGTGAATCAATCCGACCTGATCTCCGTCTTTCTCCCCACCACCCCCAATCCCACCTCCGGATATATCTTGATGTTTCCAAGGGCAGACTGCTTATTTATTGATATGAAAGTGGAAGAAGCGGTGAAATTTGTGATCTCTTGCGGTGTCATTCATGAACATAGTAGCGATACGTCTCCCCAAGCTCTCTAGAGCGATCAAGCGAATTGGATAGAGTTAGGAAATTTTAAGAGGAATTACTGAAATGTCGGATAGGCGCGTGGGCACACCCCATTTGTACTTGATACCCCGCTCGACCTGATCCACGATCCTATCGACTGTTTGTAGTCGGTAGATGTGAGACTATCGGGCAAAGCAACCGTTTGTCTGTAAATTCGCTCTTCTTCCCTAACTCCCTCACAATTATTCGTCATTCATCCCTTGATTCAGCAAGGGCGTCATATCTAAATACTTCTTCACTGTGACCCATTCT
>JAFEGQ010000180.1 GCA_018239785.1 Verrucomicrobiota bacterium | reverse complement strand
CCTCCTGAAACAGGAAAAGACTGCGAAATGCGGAATAGAGATCAAGCGTCAAATGGCTGGCTGGGATGAGGAGTATTTGTTGCAGGTGATAGGCGTTAAATGTTTTTCATGAAATCGCCCTGGGTAGAGAGGGATGTTTTGAATGGATCATAGAACCGGACAGTACTGTCAATCATAGACTGTTTGTTCCAAATCAATAAATTTAAAAAATGATTAATTTATATATCAAACAAAAAATTTTAGAAAAAGCGATGCCTTTAACTGCATTTGGCATGAATGATTTGACGTGGGAGAAAGAAGACGCTAAAAATTTAATAAATTTATTAATGCGAGACGATATTGGCATACTTGGGGGGAGTGTTTATAAGATTGATTCAAATCATCTGATACCAATGTATGATAACTGGTCGTGTAATCCTGGTGAAAAAGAAAAAATAAGTGATTTTTTTTTAAGAAGCAAAATAAAAGCTTCTGATTACATAGATAAATATCCGGTTGATTCAGGGGAAAAAATAGTTTTTTCGATTGTATTTACGGAAGATGTTGATATATGATTTCAAAAAACTATGATCATTTTCATTTAATGACTGCCGAGTGGGGTGGAAGTGAGTTATCTGATGAAAAACAAAGTACGGAAAATGAAATTATTAATCATGTAAAGATATTTAAATTGTCAGGTTGAACTTTCTAACTCTAGATTACACCCATCCTTTCCTCTTAAACCACAGAAACATCCCCAGCCCTACAAGCACCATGGCACTGAGGACTGCCGGGTAACCAAAGACCCAGTTCAGTTCAGGCATGTGTTGGAAATTCATCCCATAAATGCCGGTGATCAACGTTAAGGGGATGAAAATAGCTGCAATCATTGTCAACGTCTTCATCACCTGGTTCATATGGTGACTCATCGTCGAAAGATAGATATCGAGCATCCCGCGCACAGTATCTCTGTAGACTTCGATCACCTCAACGGTCTGCACAATATGGTCTTGGAGATCCTTGAGATAGACCTTGATCTGTTCATCGAAGAGGGGAGAAGAGGTGAGCCTTAAAGCAGAGATCACCTCTCGTAAAGGCCAACATGTGCGGCGCATCACCATCAATTCTTGGCGCATCGCATGGACCGATTCGATAGGAGTGTTCGAAGAATGGCTCTGTAAGATTGCCCGGTCGAGCTCTTGGAGCCTCTCTTCAAAGCGCTCCAGGGTTAAGAAATAGCCATCGACGATTGCGTCCATGATCACGTAGGCTAAATAATCGGTTCCCAGACGGAGAATCCGTTTGCGCTCTTGCTGGACCTTGCCGCGGATGGGGGCAAAGCGGCCGGGAGGTCTTTCGTGGAAAGAGAGGACAACAGTAGGGGTGAGGGCCAAGCTCACCTGCTCGACTTTAATATGGGTCAAAAAGTTGGGGATTTGAAGGACGATAAACATATAATTTTCAAATTCTTCCAACTTCGGCCGTTGGTCCAAGCTCACAATGTCTTCAAGAGTTAGGGGGTGGAGGTGGAAGATTTCAGTAATCCGCTGCAAGGTGGTAAAGGAGTGGTCTCCACTGACGTCAATCCAGGTGGGGTTCTGTTGATCCCTGTAAGTGATAAGCTCTTCAGGGTTCGTAACTTCTAATTCCGTTAGGTGGTCATCCCTGAAGTCAGTGATGGTGATTAAAGGAGCAGCGAGTGGCTCCCCATGCACTTCTGCCCTTGGTGCTTCTTGTTTCCGTTCCTTGAGCATGACTCTTCCTCCCTTCTACATCAGGGGTATAATTTCACCTTACTCTTGGTCAGGAATTATGAGCTCCTCTATCTGTAACTGACGGGTCATCTGGGCGATAGGAGAGAGAACTTCCAGCGTATCTTTGTCGCTAATGGGGTGAAGCTTCTCAAATTCGCGCGCCTTGGGAAAGAGGCGCCGCTCCATAGAGCCGACCGCTTCATTATAGGAGTGGACTGCCGATTCGAGGTTTTTCCCCATCTTTGCCCAGTGCCCACCTACCGTCGTTAATCTCTGGTACAGTTCTCTTCCGAGCTGGCTGATCTTTTGCGCATTTTCAGAGATCGCCTCTTGTTTCCAGCCGTAAAACACCGAGCGAAGGAGGGCGATGAGGGTCGTTGGAGTGGCGAGGATCACCCCCTCTTCCGCTCCCACCTCAATTAATGAGGGATCAACGCTCAGCGCGGCTGAGAAAAAGGTCTCCGCTGGCAGAAAAAGGACCACAAATTCAGGGGTAGGTTGAAAAGCTTGCGTGTAGCTTTTGGAAGCGAGTCTCCGAATGTGTTCTCGAATGGCTAGAGCATGCTTCTTCATGAGAAGAGCCCGCTCTTGATCATCTTCGGTCTCGTTGGCCAAAAGATAGGCATCTAAGGGGGCCTTGGCGTCAATGATGATCTGCTTGCCAGCTGGCAGGCGCACCAACATATCGGGGCGGCGCAGTTGCTCTTCGACACTTCCATGAGGCTGTTCGAAGAAATCGCAGTGTTTTGTCAGCCCTGCGAGCTCCACAATCCGGCGCAATTGAATTTCCCCCCACCGCCCCCTCACGGTGGTCGATCGGAGCGAGGAGGCGATCTTGGTCGTCTCTTGCTGAAGTAGCCTTTGCATCTCCATCAGCAAGCTCACTTGCTGTTTGAGGCCTGCTTGCGCCTCGATCCCCGTTTTTTCGAGCAGCAAGATTTTGTGATCAAATTTTTCAAGGGATTCTTTCACAGGGTGAACGAGGCGATGGATCTCTTCTTGCCGTTTTGTCAGGTCGTCTTGAGCCCCTTGTTGGAACTTTTCGAGGTTCGATTTTGCAAGATCTAAGAAGCATTGGTTGTTTTGAGCGAGCGCTTCAAAAGAGAGAGAGCGGAAAGCGGTGAGCAAGGAGCCTTGTTCTTTGTCGAGCGTGCGTTTTTTATGCCATCCTCCAAAGAGGTAGCCAATAAGAAGACAAAAGGCGCAAGTAAGTAGAAAAACGAGCATAAAACCCCCTGAGAAATGGTTCTGCGGCTGTTGAGAGGAATGGACAAAATGGGATGACCCTTTGATTTATTCTTGACTTCGTCTTGACACAGTCCATAATCATCCTTGAATTCAATTGATCCACGTGGGAGCAACAGTCTTGAAAGGCCTCACTAGACGTCAGCGACAAATTGTCGACTTTATCCAAGATTACATCCAAGAGAAGAACTTTTCTCCAAGTTACCGAGAGATCATGAACCATTTTGGTTTTTCCTCTCTCGGATCCGTTTACAAGCACATTAGTGTCCTCAAACGGCGAGGAGTTCTCAACTCTGAAAAAAATAGTGCCCGTTCGGTCACTCTTGCGCAACCTTTTCATCGCGCCCAAGATGGCTCGGTGGTCGATCTCCCTTTTCTTGGGCTTATCGCAGCTGGTAAACCGATCGAACCGTTTCCTCAGCAGGGCTCGATCAGCGTCCCTCGGGGAATTGTTAAAGATCCTGCGAGAAGTTACGTTCTGCAGGTGAAAGGCAATTCAATGAATGTTGAGCATGTGTGCAATGGCGATTTAATCGTGATTGAATCGCGTCACACAGCCGTTGCAGGAGAGATGGTCATCGCCTTGGTCAACGGGAATGAGACCACTTTGCGCTATTACTATCCTGAGGGCAAATATGTGCGCCTTGAGACGACCCATGCGGATCGCGAGCCGCTCTACGTGCTTGCCGAGGGGGTCCAAATTCAAGGGGTGTTGCTCGGCTTAGTCCGCAAGTATAGGTAGAATAAAAAATTAATATTGCAACAACTACTCTATGGGATCCGCAAGTACAGGCGCTTCCTCGTCTGGATCGAAGCTCGCAAGGCTTGCAACCTTCTTTCCCGTCAAAATACGGATGATCGAAAGCGCCCAAGAAGTTAAGATATAGCCCCAACTCAAGCCCGCAAACACAAACGGAAAGTAACGGAGGATGCCATAAAAAATCGCTACCGAGAGGGCAACGGTGAGAAAGATCAAATTATAAGACCAAGGGCGAAAATTGAGAAAACGGATCCCTGGAAATTTCCAGCGACTCACCATGAAATAACCGACCAAAAGCAAAAGAGCCGAGAGAATCACCCCTCGCGTGGGATCAGACATAACAATAAATTCTTCGAGTTGCGGGGAGGCAAGCAACAAAGTTGCAGAAGCGATCGCTGCGGCAGCAGCTGGAATGGGTAAGCCAATGAAAAAAGGCCCTTCATCTTTACTGCCCGCTCGCTTATTCACACTATAGCGGACAAGGCGTAAGACGCCACACACGGCAAAGAGCATCGCCCCTGTGGTAAGAAGGAGACTAATTTTATTTTCAGGATCGAGACTCACCGTTTTTAGCGTCAACACAGCCGGTGCAACTCCAAAAGTAATTCCATCCGAAAGGGAATCGAAAACCACCCCGAAATCACTTTCGGCTCGGATCAAACGGGCTGTCGCCCCATCGAGCACATCCGCAATCGCCGCTAAAAGGAGCATGAGACAAGAGACCAAGACAAACGGGTAGCTGGCCATGCCCGGAGTAATCATGCTCATCCGGAAGATCACAAATAGCCCGCATGCAAGACTAAATGTCGTAATGAGATTCGGAAGTAGATAAACGCGTCGCATGGGAAAGTCCTCTCAAAAAATTATTGCTTGCCCGCGCCCGTGCCCCTGCCCAATTCTCTTAGGAGGAAATCGGGCAAGGGCACGGGCGCGGGCACGAAAAACGCACTCTTTTTTCGAGTTGTTTGGGATAGAGAGTAGCATATTTTCAGATAGCTCTTCACCTTTAAAATAAAGTTTCGCATCAAAGCGCAGGTGCCTCAAAATCAAGGGTTTGGGAGTGTTTTATAAATGTCATAAACAATTGAATGTGAGTCATTTACAGGCGCTAACTCTCAGGTAAGTTTAGCTGGACATCAATCTGAGCGGGTCGGTATAAGTCGGCAAAATTCCACTCGCGGCCTGAAGAGTGTTTCGCTTCGGAAATAAAGGTGTTTAACTGACGCAGGAGATGCCATGAAAACGAAAGAGTTGCCAGCTAAAACCGCTCCCCATCGCTCTGCCGATCTTTCTCGTGCACAAGTCGAAGGACTAACTGTGGTCAAGCGCAATGGGATGTTAGTCCCTTTTCGGCGAGACCGCATTCTCATGGCTATCGAAGCTGCCTTTCGCGATACGCGCAAGATTGCTCGGACAGAACCCTTGCCCCAAGATGTGCACGATGCGGTGCGCGAAGTGACCGATCGGGTGGTGGAAGAGGCTAAAGTGCGAGGGCAACGGGGCGCTTGCTTGACCGTCGAAGGGATTCAAGATCTCGTTGAAGTCAAGTTGATGGAGATGGGGCATCACGACATCGCCCGTGACTATATCGTCTATCGGGATCACCACAAAGCTCTGCGCGAAGATTCACCGCGCAATTTAAAAATCGAAAGACGCGATGGGCAGCAGGTTCGCTTCAATCCGATGAAAATTGCCGCGGCGATCGAAAAGGCCTTCCGCTACACTATGAAGGTCGAGGGGCCCACTCCAGAAGAGATCATCACCTCCGTCAATCTGTTGACCGGTAAAATCGTGGCCAGAGCCGTTGCCGATGCGAAGGCAGAAGTGCCCTTGTCGCTTGAGCGGATCCAAGATGAAGTCGAACGGCAGCTCATGGCTGAGGGCTATTTTGAGGTCGCTAAAGATGCGATTTTGTACCGGGTCCAGCGCAATGCGGAGCGGGAAAAAGCGGTGAGCGAGCCGACACCAGAAGCTGCAAAAGCCAAAAGGAAGTGGCGCACGTTCAAGATGCAGCTGAAATTAGGTGGGGAAGCAGTGATCAGTGAGCAGCAACTCTACCGCCGCATTGTCAAGGCGTGTGAGGGGTTAAGTTCTATGGTGTCGGCTGATGAGATCTGCGAGCACTCGATCACCAATTTCTACGATGGCATTCGCGAAGAGGAGATTGAGTCCTCGAACATCATGGCCGCTAAAGCCAAGGTAGAACAAGAGCCCGCCTATTCGTTTGTGGCCGCTCGACTTCTCCTCGACATGCTCTATCGCGAGACCATGAACGTTGAAGCTGCTGATAAGGGCTTGAAAGAGAGACACACGCGCTATTTTAGAGAATATTTGAACAACGGCATTAAACTCGGGCGCTTAGATCCCCGTTTGCTCGATTTTGATCTCGATCAGTTGGCTAAAGCGATGGACTTGTCACGAGATCTTAATTTTAACTATTTAGGACTGCAAACTCTTTATGACCGTTATTTCATCCACGAAGAGGAGAAGAGATTAGAAACTCCACAGATCTTCTGGATGCGCGTGGCGATGGGCCTTTGCTTCAATGAAGGGGAGCAGAAAAACGACAGGGCGATCGAGTTTTACAACATCCTCTCTCAGTTCCTCTACGTGTGCGCCACTCCCACCCTTTTTAATGCGGGGACGACCCACCCTCAGCTCTCTTCTTGCTATTTGCTGACCGTGATGGATGAGCTCGATCACATCTTTAAGACGATTGCCGACAATGCGCAACTTTCAAAATGGGCAGGGGGGATTGGGGATGATTGGACCAATGTCCGCTCAACGGGTGCTCGAATTAAGGGGACCAATGGCTTGTCGCAGGGAATTATCCCTTTCTTGAAGGTGGCTAATGACACAGCTGTCGCCGTCAACCAGGGGGGCAAGCGGAAGGGGGCGATGTGCGCTTACTTAGAAACATGGCATCTGGACGTCGAAGACTTCCTGGAGCTTCGGAAAAATACAGGGGACGAACGGCGCCGCACACATGACATGAATACGGCCAACTGGATCCCCGATCTCTTCATGAAGCGGGTCATCTCAGGAGGGCAGTGGACTCTCTTTAATCCTGCAGATGTTCCCGACTTGCACGATCTCTATGGGACTGCTTTTGAGGCAAGATATTGTGAGTATGAGGCAAAGGTCGATCGAGGGGAGATTAAGCTCTTTAAGCGGCTCGAAGCGGTTGTGCTATGGCGCAAGATGCTCTCCATGCTCTTTGAAACAGGGCACCCATGGATCACCTTCAAAGATCCTTCGAACATTCGCTCTCCTCAAGATCATGTGGGCGTTGTCCATAGCAGTAATCTTTGCACAGAGATCCTGCTCAACACCTCCAGGGATGAGACCGCCGTTTGCAACTTAGGCTCGGTCAATTTGGCCAAGCACACGACGAAGAAGGGGCTCAATGCTGAGCTACTTCAAAAGACGATTACGACAGCGATGCGGATGCTCGATAATGTGATCGACCTCAACTACTACCCAACGCTTGAGGCAAAAAATGGCAACATGCGCCACCGTCCCGTCGGCCTTGGATTGATGGGGTATCAAGATGCTCTCTATATCCAAGAGATTAGCCCTGCTAGCCATGAGGCGGTGGAGTTTGCTGATGAGTCGATGGAGATGATCAGCTACTACGCCATCTTGGCTTCAACAGAATTGGCGAAAGAGCGAGGGTGTTACGAGAGCTACAAAGGGAGCAAATGGGATCGGGGCATTTTGCCGATCGATTCGATCGCCCTATTGGCCCAAGAGAGAGGCGCCGAATTCCTCGAAATGGATACCAAGCAGCGGCTCGATTGGTCAATGGTCCGCAGTCGGATAGAAAAATACGGCATGCGCAATAGCCAAACGATGGCCATTGCCCCCACCGCCACCATTTCGAACATTGCTGGAGTGACCCAATCAATCGAACCCACTTACAAACATCTGTTTGTGAAATCGAACCTCTCTGGAGAATTTACCGTTCCCAATACTTACTTGGTCGAAAGTCTTAAAAAGCTTGGGATGTGGGATGCTGAGATGATCGATGATTTGAAGTATTTTGACGGCTCCCTCATGGAGATTGACCGCATTCCTCAATGGCTGCGCAACCTATTTTTGACCGCCTTTGAAATTGAGCCTGAGTGGTACATTGATGCCGCTTCCAGACGGCAGAAGTGGATCGATATGGGGCAATCGCTCAACCTCTATATCAGCGAACCTAATGGTAAAAAATTAGACACCATGTATAAAGATGCCTGGCGCAAGGGGCTAAAGACCACCTATTATTTGCGCTCTTTGGCGGCGACGGGGATTGAAAAGTCGACCACCGATATCAATAAACGGGGATTACAACCCCGCTGGATGAAAAGCCAATCCGCATCTGCTCGTGTGCAGGTGCAACGCGATGAAAAAACTGCTGCACCTAGCTGCAGCCTTGCAGAGGGCTGCGAAGCCTGCCAATAGGAGATAAAACGATGTCCACCAATACTTTAGAAAAAGATCTCTTAACAGTCGGTCCTAGCAAGCGTGTGGAGAGCAAGGATAAGCGCTTGATCAATTGCAATACTGTCGATGTGAACCAATTGATGCCGCTAAAATACCATTGGGCTTGGGAGCACTACCTCAATGGATGTGCGAACCATTGGATGCCTACAGAGGTGCCGATGTCGAAGGACATCGATCTTTGGAAGTCCAATCGCCTAAGTGATGATGAGCGGCGTGTGATCATGCGCAATTTGGGCTTCTTCAGCACTGCAGAGAGTCTGGTTGCCAACAACATCGTCCTTGCTATCTATCGGCATGTGACAAACCCAGAAGCGCGCCAATATCTTTTGCGCCAAGCCTTTGAAGAGGCCATCCATACGCACACTTTCCACTATATTGTGGAATCTCTGGCTCTCGATGAGCGGGAGATCTTCAACATGTACAACGAGGTCAATTCGATCCACGGCAAAGATGCCTTTGAGATGGAACTGACCGAAGCGCTCATCGCCGATGATTTTAGCACAGACAACACAGAAGGGGCTCAAAAGTTCCTTGAGAACCTCATAGGTTACTACATCATCATGGAAGGGATCTTTTTCTATAGCGGATTTGCGATGATCTTGAGCTTTCATCGACAAAACAAGCTCACTGGAATTGGAGAGCAGTTTCAATACATCTTGCGCGATGAGACGATCCATCTCAATTTCGGCATCGACCTCATCAATGGGATTAAGGAAGAAAATCCTGAGCTTTGGACGGCGCAATTCCAGCAAAAGATCACCGATAAGATCAAGCAGGCTGTGGAGCTTGAGATCGCTTATGCAGAAGATTGCCTCCCCAGAGGGATTTTGGGCTTAAGCGCTCCGATGTTCCGCGACTATGTGCAGCATATTGCCGATCGGCGTCTAGAGCGGATTGGCTTGAAGGCTGAGTATGGTTCTCGCAATCCTTTCCCTTGGATGAGCGAGACGATCGACCTCGGTAAAGAAAAGAATTTCTTTGAAACAAGAGTCAATGAGTATCAGTCGGCAGCTACCTTAACTTGGTAAAGGCTTGGGACTCAACGCAAAGGCGCAGAGGAGAAATTGCCTCTCTTTGCGCCTCTGCGTTTGACTTTCATCTTTTTTTAACATAAAGTTGTTGAAAAAACGTGAGAGGTCAAGATGGAGCAGATCAACGCAAACAATTCTTCATCCTCTTATCGCCCAATGCGGAGCGTTACGGAATCTTTTCTGTGGGGACTCGCTACAGCGGGGATCACCTTCGCGGTTGTGCGTCGTTTTACGAAGCTAGAGGGGTGGAGACGCTATCTCACCGTGGGTGCTGCAGGAGCTGTGGGAGCCCTTATCTCTTCAGTACTCCTCAACAAGAGTAAAATGGTCGAAGTGGATCGGGATCCAGAGCTGTTGGCTCAGCTGAGCCAAGGTTGGCTAGGCCGATTTAACGCAGGGAAAGAGCTTTCAGTAGCAGACAAAACAATCCTCGCACAGATTCAGAAGTTTCGCCCGCAATGGTTTGACGTTCTCGATGAGGATAAAATTGTTCCTCTGATCAAACTTCTTCCCAATTTGAAGGTCCTAAGCTTTCAAAGATCGATGACGAAAGAAGTCAAAGGCTTTGCCGACCTTAATGCTTTAGTGGACGAGCTGTTTTCAGAAAAGGCTCACCGCTCTCCTCTGCCAACTTTCGTGCCCAGTAGTGAACTCTTGAAGGCATTGAGTCAGATGAATTTGCAAGCGCTGACATGCGCTCAGCAGAGGTGCCTTGATGCTGTGAAGGGGTTTTGTGTGATAGATCTAACAGAACAAGACGAGATGCAACTACCGGCAATCCAAGAGAGTGAGAAGGATTTAGCCACTTTATTGCCCCATTTGAAGAATCTCGAGTGGTTGAATTTGTCTGCAGTTTCAGTGAGTAGCCCTCTATTTAACGAGAGAAGTATTGGGCATTTAAAGAGAATTAAAGACCTTGTATTGCAACCCGACATAGCCACGACACTCTTAAACAAATGCACGGGGCAAGAACAGATTGAGAAAGAGGTGGAGGATTATCTCTCGCTTTGCTCCTTGGTCGGGGCAGGCTCATCAAAATTAGCGGTAAAAATTTTACAAATTGCTCCCCATCTTCGTGATCTCATGGTTCAGTTGTCTCCGAATGACGAAGAAAGCAATAAAGAATTACTGCGCCTTTTGCAGCAACATCCAGAAGTGCGATTCCAGTGTCTGAATGTTCTATCTATTTTGCAATCTCATCCAGAAGGGATAGCCGCTGAAATCATTAGAAAGCGTGATATCTCTCCTTTAAAGTTGACGGGGTCACAACAAGACGTTGAGGCTGTAGGAGTGCTTAAATTGCGGAACAAGTCCGTTGTAGAAGTCGAGTTAACTCTCAAGACATGTAGAACAGAGTCCCTACAGCAAGCGTATTCTAAGAGTATGGAAAAATTAATGGATCACAAGTGCTCTATTTCTCATAAACCGCTGACGTTGCAAGTAGGCGAAGACAAATATGGAATAGGTAAGATTGTAAAAACAGTTATTGATGATTTTTCCCCTTCTTCTTTAACCATCGAATCCACATTCGGCCACCATTTTAATAAAGAAAATTTACAAGACCTCAAGGCAAGTGGCTATGAAATTCGGGCTCAAAATTATATGTCCCGCGAAATTTGTGCTTTAGATCAAACGGGAGTCGAAGAATGGGAAGAAATGACGTGGGAGACGCTTGAGGAGCAGGCGTTATCATTTAATGGCTGGATAGGTGGTGATATCTTCACCTTCCACGGGAACCTCAAAGGTTCGGTGTTCTCTATAGTTTTTGTGAAAAAATAGGACTCAACGCAGGGCAAAGCAACCGTTTGTCTGTAAATTCGCTCTTCTTCCCTAACTCCCTCACAATTATTCGTCATTCATCCCTTGATTCAGCAAGGGCGTCATATCTAAATACTTCTTCACTGTGACCCATTCT